>CANHUK010000250.1 GCA_947463755.1 Chitinophagaceae bacterium | reverse complement strand
TGATATCGGGACGAAGGGTCTGGGCTTGCAGGCCTTGCGCCAGGAGGCCAAGCATCAGCGCGGAGTAGAGTTTCATTTCATGCAGGTTGAATTATTCATTGATAAATGTACCTTTTTATCTATAAAGTGCATATAAAAAGGACCGATGTTTGGACTCAGGGTTTAACGCACTGAAAAAAAATACATGAGAGGTCGATCATTTGTTTGAAAGGGAGTCGCTTCGTTAGATCCTCCGCGGATCATGACAATAGGTGGTATCCTGTATAACGGGGCGGGATGGAATCTTTATCTTAGGGCATGCGAATCTGTTATCTCCTTTGCAGTATCGTATGGGTGCTGAAACTGTCGGCGCAGTCCGGCCCAATACAAACCGTCCGGGGTGTTGTGGTGGAGCGTTCCATCGGGACGCCGTTGCCCGGGGCAACCATCTCGCTGCCTGAGCTGGGCAGATCGGTATTGGCAGACAGTACCGGCAGGTTCAGGCTGGAGGGGATCCCTGTCGGCCGGCATATGATGACCATCTCCTACGCCGGATACCGGCAGGTAACCCTCTCAAATCTCATGATCGAGTCGGGGAAGGAAGCCGTGTTGACCATTGAGATGGAGGAGATCGCGGTCAGTGAGCGGGAGATCATCATCCGCGGTCGACCGGATAAGTCACGTCCGCTCAACGAGATGGCACTGGTCAGTGGTCGGATGTTCAGTGTCGAAGAGACCCGTCGCTTCGCCGCCGGTCTGAATGACCCGTCGCGCATCGCCTCCGGATTCGCGGGTGTACAGTCGCAGGGTGATGGCAATGCACTGATCGTCCGAGGTAATGCGCCCAATGGATTGTTATGGCGTTTAGAGGGTGTGGATGTGCCCAACCCCAACCACTTTGCTCGGGTTGGCACTTCCGGCGGTGCCATTTCCATTCTGAGTGCACAACTTCTGGCCAATTCGGATTTCTACACCGGGGCCTTCTCCTCGGAGTATGGCAACGCACTGGCCGGCGTTTTCGATATCCGGTTGCGCAAGGGCAACCGGGAGCAACGGGAGCATACGCTCAGCCTCAGTACCATCGGCCTGGACGCTGCCACGGAAGGTTATTTCCGGAAGGGATATGGCGGCTCCTATCTCATGAATTATCGCTACGGTTTCCTGACGCTGATGCAACAGATCGGATTTGATATCGGAGATGCACCCACTTCCTTCCAGGATCTTTCGTTCAACATCCATCTGCCGACAAAGAAGGCGGGTGACTTTTCCGTCTTCGGTTTTGCCGGAGCCAGTCAGCAGCAGGAGATCCCCAACCGGGATCCGGCGGCCTGGGCGGCGAACAAGGCGAGGCGCAATGGCTGGCTCGATCGGTCGCGCACAGCGGCCGGGGGAGTCACACACAGCCTGCGCCTCGGTAAGCGCACACTTGTTCGCAGCATCCTGAGCCTCAACGGGTATGACTATGTTGAAAGGGACAGTCGGATCGAGCGGTTTGATGGGCCATTGATCATCAGCCGCGACAATCGGTTTGCAGAGGCCAATGCAGTAGCGTCGATAACGGTCACGCATAAACGAAATGCAAGGCAGCTGTTCAGGACGGGTACCTATCTGACGCGTAAGGGGTTCGACCTGGTCCAGCGGGAGTGGGTCACAAATGCACTCCAGGATCGCGTAAAAGATGAAGGGCATACGTATCTGGTGAACGGATTCCTGCAATGGAAGTGGACTCCCTCGGAGCGTTTTGCACTGGTGACGGGTCTGCACGGTCAGCATCTCAGGCTGAATGGAACGACTGCCGTGGATCCGCGACTATCGGCGCGCTGGCTATTTCGGAATGGCCGGTCCTTCTCCGTGGGACTGGGTCACCATGCGCAGATCCAGCCGCTGGGGAACTATTTCGCGCGGGTCAGGGTGGGATCGGAAACCATTCAACCGAACCGAAACATGGGTATGAGCCGTTCTCTGCACATGGTCCTGGGCTATGGCATCCGTTTTGGCGAGCACTGGAACCTGAAGACCGAAGTGTTTTATCAGCATCTGCATTCGATCCCTGTCACGGCCGGAAGACCCACGACCTTTAGCATGCTCAACCAGGATGACAACTACGTGATCGATGCCCTGGTGAACAACGGAATCGGCCGGAACCTGGGCATGGAGCTGACCTTCGAGCGGTTCTGGACGGATCGGTATTATTTCCTGACGACGCTCAGTCTTTATGATTCGCGGTATCGTGCGTCGGACGGCATCTGGCGCAATACCCGGTTCAATTCCAACGCGATGACGACCACGCTGTTTGGCAAAGAGTGGACGGTCAAGGGGCGCAGAACACACACTATCGCCGCAGATTTTAAGATGATGTATGGTGGCGGGGTGCGTGTTACCCCGATCGACCTTGACAGATCCGTCGCTGTCAATCGCCAGATCACCATTCCCTACCGGATCTATGATGAAAAGCTGCCTCCATTCTTTCGGATCGACCTTCAGGGAGAGTGGCGGGTGCAGTATGGCCGGCGGACGGGTGCATTCATCATCGGCGTGCAAAACCTGACCGGAAGACAGAATCCTGTCCGGCATTACTACGACCCCGCCGGCAAGCGTATCCAGTACAATTATCTGTTGGGGCGCATTCCCGTCGCCGGCTACCGAATCGATTTCTAAGTTTGGATACGGCCCGGTGGGTCAGATGGTCGATCCACTCTGTTTTGTTCGGTCCGGATCGATCGGTAATTTGACTTCGGCGGGCCCACCCTTTTTTTGAATATGTCATACATGTTCTATACATTCACTTTGCTTTCGAACAGCAGGCCGGGAGAAGGGCGCTTTAACGAGGTTGTTGCATCCGGAGATATTGTCAATCACCGACAGACCAAGTTTCAGTTCTTCCCACTCCATCGGCCTCTTGTCTGCGGAAGCCACTATCAACCCAAACAGTCCAAACATGATCAGAAAACTGGTTACCTCTGGAGGTAACAAGGCCGCATTGTGGTCACTCGTGTTCTTGTTGCTGACGGGACTCCCCGAGGCGATCTTCGGCCAGGCTGCGGAGACGCGCGGTGTCGTCAGGGATGCGACCGGCCAGCCCGTCGCTAATGTGAACGTCATGCTGAAGGATGGAAAGTCGGGTACCATCACCGACGCCCGCGGGGCCTTTGTATTGAAGGATCTGCCATCGGGGGCCATCCTGGTCGTTTCCGGCGTTGGATATGAGACCCAGGAGGTTGCCACAGAGGGCCGCCGGGTCCTGAATCTGACCCTTCAGCAGGATGCGGCCTCCCTGGAGGATGTGGTCATCGTGGGTTACGGCCGTCAGCGAAAAGTAACGAAGACCGGTGCCGTGAGCGAGATCAAGGGTGATGATATCCGTCGCACTCCATCCGCCAGTCTTCAGAATACCTTGCAGGGCAGGTTGCCCGGATTCTTTTCGGTGCAACGCAGTGGCCGGCCCGGTTCGGATGGTGCGGATTTCTTCATCCGGGGCATCAGCACTTTTGCGGAAAACAGCCAGCAGCCATATATACTGGTGGATGACATTGAATACAGCTATGCCCAGTTCTCGAGGATCGATCCCAACGAGGTAGAGAACATTACGGTCCTGAAGGATGCGGCTACCACCGCCATTTACGGGATCAAGGGGGCGAATGGGGTCATCCTGGTGACCACCCGCCGGGGTAAAGTGGGTAAGCCGGTGGTGACCTTCCGCAGTCAGCTCGGCGCTCAGGTGCCGGTGAAGCCCTTCAGGTTCCTGAATGCTTATGATGCCGCGCTGTTGCGTAATGAGTCGCTCGTCAATGAGGGGCTTGCCCCGCAGTTCAGTCAGGCAGATCTGGATCTTTTCCGCGACGGAACGGATCCGTATCGTCACCCCAACATCAACTGGTATGATGAACTGATCCGCAAGTATTCGCTCCAGGCCCAGCAGAACGTGGACATCTCAGGCGGTTCGGAGCGGGCGAAGTATTTCATTTCGATGGGATATCTTTCCCAGAACGGCATTGTGAAGGACTTCCAGCCACCGTCCATCTATGAGAATGACAAGATCAATAATAACTACTACTACAAGCGTTATAATTTCCGGTCGAACCTGGACATTGCGGCGACGGAGCGACTCAATCTGAAGCTGGATGTAAGCGGCAACTTTGATGAGCGGAATGGCCCATCGGCCGTGGGTTATGGGATCTTTTATGAGATCGCGCATTACGAGCAACTTCCGCCTTTTGCCTA
>CANHUK010000249.1 GCA_947463755.1 Chitinophagaceae bacterium | reverse complement strand
CGCCGGTACGCCAGCCTTCAATATCGCGGACTTTGGTGCCAGGAACGACGGGATCACACTGAACACCGACGCCATCCAGCGGGCGATCGATGCGGCCCACAAAGCCGGTGGCGGGGTGGTGCTGGTGCCACGCGGACGTTTCCTTTGCGGCGTGATCCATCTGAAGTCGAAAGTGCGCCTGCATCTGCACGAAGAAGCGGTATTGCTGGCCAGTAGTGACCGCGCCCACTACGGACCGTCCATGCAAGCCTCTCCCTGGATACTGACGGAAGATGCACAACAGGTGGGCATCACCGGCAGCGGACTGCTCGACGGACAGTGTGACGCACTCATCCAGGATATATATGTAAAACTGCGGGCCGGAACGTTACAGGATCCGGAATGGAAACGTTTCAATCCATGGCATCAGCGCAGACCATCTGAACGTAACCGGCCACGGATGATCGAATTCAGACGCTGTGACAGCGTCACCATCCGGGGAGTTCGCATGCAGAATGGTACGTCCTGGATACAGGATTACCGCGAATGTACCCGGGTGCTGATCGAAGGCATCGACGTACTCAGCAATACCTTCCTGAACAACGACGGCATCGATCTGACCGACTGCCGCGATGCGGTAGTGCGCAACTGCCGCGTCAACGCCGCTGATGACGGTATCTGCCTGAAATCTTCCAACCGTAAACTGGGATGCGAGAACATCCTGGTAGAAGATTGCAGCGTGCGGTCCAGCGCCAGTGCCATCAAGCTGGGCACAGCATCGCACGGAGGATTCCGTAACATAACGGTCAGGGATATACGTATTCATGATACTTATCGCTCGGCCGTTGCCATCGAGTCTGTGGATGGGGGAAATGTAGAAAATATAAATATCAGCGACATACGCGCGATCAATACGGGCAATGCGTTCTTTATTCGTCTGGGGCATCGGAATGCGGACAGTGTGCAGGGACGCATGCGTGGGATCACCATTCGCGATATGCGGGTAGAAGTACCGCGGGGCAAGCCCGACCGGGGATACTTCATGGAAGGGCCGGAATTGCTCATCCCCTCCGGAGAAGATCCTGAACGGATCCATCCCGGCACCGGTTTTCCGATCTGGCATCATTATGGGATCGATACGAATGCACGTAAATATCCGCACAACGTATTTCCATCATCTGTCACCGGCATCCCCGGTTATCCGGTGATGGATGTCGTATTGGAAGACATCGAGATCATCTATGAGGGAGGTTCTGAAAGAACGGTCAATGAGATCGCCCCCGACGAAACCGTGAGGTGCATTCCGGAAGCCATCACTTCCTATCCTGAATTTTCGATGTTCGGAGAATTGCCCGCCTGGGGGCTGTTCAGCCGACATGTAGAAGGGCTTCGGATCCGAGATGTGAGGATATTGACAAAAAAACCGGACCATCGAATGCCTTTGCTGTTGATGGATACAAAAGCGCTGATGCTAAAAGCCATACGCATCAACGACCGAAGCATAAATCTTCGGGAACTGGAAACACCCTCGCCCGATCACTTCAGACTGCGACCATGGAATCCCTGAAAATCTTAATCACAGACGGTCATGCCCTTTTCCAGGATGACATCCCGAAGAATGCCTTTGATTCATTTGGGTCAGTGATATGGAGGCCACGCACGCATCCGGACGAACTGCTACAATTGCCAGCGGATGCGAATTTCATTATTACCAATAAATATGTCATCGGACCGCGTGAGCTGGATCATTTCCCCAACCTGCGGCTGATCGCGGTATCCGCCACCGGCTATAATTGTGTGGACACGGCTGCCTGTCGCTCCAGAGGGATCTCCGTATGTAACGTTCCAGCCTATGGTACACATTCCGTGGCCCAGCATGCGTTGGCGTTGTTGCTACACTTCAGCAACCGTGTTGCCCTGCATGCTGGATCCGTTGAAAGCGGCGCATGGTCGCGCAACGCCGACTGGTGTTACACCCTCACACCCATCCGCGAATGGCATGGCAAAACCCTCGGCATCATCGGCATGGGGCGCATCGGGGCCTGTCTTGCCGGCATGGCGGAAGCCATGGGGATGCAGGTGATCTACCATCATACGCGAGACCTGGGAATGCCCGGCAGAGCATTTGTTGACCTGCACACACTGGCCGCAAACTCAGATGTGATCAGCCTTCACTGTCCGCTTACACCGCAAACCCGGCACATTGTAAATGAAACCTTCCTCGAAGTGATGAAGGGGGCTGCCATCCTGATCAATACTTCCCGCGGCCCATTGATCGACCAGGAGGCATTGGCCCTGGCACTCAGGTCCGGGAGGATCGGAGCCGCATTGCTGGACGTACTCGATACGGAGCCACCACCTGCCGATCACCCGCTGATCGGATGTCCGAATGCCATCATCACGCCGCATATCGCCTGGATCAGCCGTGAGGCCAGAGACCGGATCATCGATACGCTGCGCGCGATCCTCACCGGATGGAATGAAGGGAACCTCAAATATGTTGTGAACCTGGAAGACAACAACGTCAAATAAATATCAGATCCCGCCGGGCCTGACGATCTGATATACTTTCCGAAGATCATACTGAAGATAACGGGCCACAGACCGTCGTCCCTCACCGGCGTAACTCAGCGTGTAGGCGATCCGGCGGTCACGATCCACCCAGCCAATGAAAATGGCACTGTGTGGGATGTTCCGGTACGAATAATTCCGATGATAGATCCAGTCGCCGGGGCGGATCAGATCAGGATCTGCATAAGGTCCGTTCACGGCACCCTTGAATACGATGGACCTGTTGTTCGACACATGGCCCGTCCTCCGAAAGATCTCATTGACAAAATCCCAGCAAGAACCCCGGATGATCCCCCGCTCCTCAAACACCCATTTTCGACCCTCAGACAACACTGCACGAGCAGGATCGGGCGCCTCCCCCTCCACCTGCCTGAGCAGTTCCATGAACTCCATATCCTTCAACCCATACGTAACGGACCGGCCAGGGGCGCCCGATGATGAATCAGAAATGCCCGTTGCTATGGTATCCGTGGATGGCGGGGAGATCGTATCGATCACCACTGCCTGAGCGTGTACTTGCAAAGTACCTGACATGAGCAGGATCGTCAGGACCCAACTCTGCCAGGCCGATCTTAGGCGGGTATCATGGAGATGCCCGTAAAAAAGAAAGGAATACGCCCGACGGATCACTATGATGATTTTAAAGGTCCAGGTATCAAAGCCGTAAAAGTACGAAGAACGGCGGGCAGTATCTTATCCCTGAAGATCCAAACGGAATTATTTGAGGACCCTCCCCGGTTCAGCGTGTGCATCGCTGAGCGGGTTGCACTCAACAACAACTTAAATGTTAAGGCGACGGACTGGTCTTGGATATCCCGCCCGGCAACTCAGCAATGGTTGCAAAACCGAACACGTAAAGTCGTAGAAATGAATATCGGAAATGATCCGTAATTGATGTGAACCCATGATATGACCGCACTTCATATCACCTGTGATGCACAGACCCCTCCATCATTCAATCGACATGGAAGAGCGTATGCAGGGCTGCCTGAATGAAAAGTTGTGGTTGGGTCATGCTGGCCATAGCATCCGGCGCATGGTCCGACAGGGTCGATATCCCCGCGAAACGAGCGCTTTGTTCCTTCGTCAGATCAAATCCCCGGATACCACACAGACCATAAACCGGTTTTCCATAACGTTCTGCGAGGTCGAGCACCTCTCCCGCCACTTTCCCCTGAAATGACTGGCTGTCCAGCCGACCTTCGCCGGTGATCACCAGGTCCGCTGCTGCGATCTCTGCCTCCAGACCGATCAGGTCAGCCATCAGTTGAAACCCCGGCCGCATCTCCGCCCCCAGGAAGGCCATCGCCCCGGCCCCCAGGCCGCCCGCAGCACCCGCTCCGGGCAACGCTGCAAAGCTTCTTCCGAAGGCGGATCGAAACACCTCATCCAGATTGATTAACCCGTCATCCAGCCGTACCACCATCGCCGGATCCGCTCCCTTTTGCGGTCCAAATACACAGGCCGCTCCGTCAGGGCCATGTAAGGGGTTATTTACGTCGCAGGCAACCGTAAATCTGACATTGCTTAAAAAGTCATCATCCGGAGGCAATATGCGTCGCAAGGCCCCCAGGAATGCGCCAGATGGCAGCAGCTCGCCGCCAGTATCATCCAGCAGGCGATACCCCAGGGCTTGCGCCATCCCCATGCCCCCGTCGTTCGTGGCACTGCCACCAAT
>CANHUK010000248.1 GCA_947463755.1 Chitinophagaceae bacterium | reverse complement strand
GTAGAGAATGCCAAAGGTCAGCATGCCGTTCCATCCCAGACCGCCTACGTGGACATGGGCGATCGTCCAGTCGGTGAAGTGGCTGATGGCGTTCACATTTTTCAGTGACAGCATGGGTCCTTCGAAGGTGGACATGCCGTAAGCTGTCACGGCTACCACCATGAATTTGAGGATGACATCTTCACGAACCTTATCCCAGGCTCCGCGGAGGGTCAGCAAGCCGTTGATCATGCCGCCCCAACTCGGGAAGATGAGGGTGAAACTGAATACGACACCGAGCGACTGCGCCCAGTTCGGCAAGGAGGTGTAGAGCAGGTGATGCGGTCCGGCCCAGATATACAGAAAGATCAGTGCCCAGAAATGTATGATCGAAAGCCGATAGGAGAATACGGGACGATTGGCTGCTTTCGGCATGAAATAATACATCAGCCCGAGGTAGGGCGTGGTCAGGAAGAACGCCACGGCATTGTGGCCATACCACCATTGGACCAGCGCGTCCTGAACGCCGGCGTAGGCTGAATAGCTTTTCAGGAAGGAGGCGGGAAACTCAATGGAATTGACGATATGCAGGACCGCTACCGTCACGAAGGTGGCGATATAGAACCAGATGGCTACGTAGAGGTGTCGCTCCCGGCGCTTGAGGATGGTCCAGAACATATTGATACCGAAAACCACCCAGATCAGGGCGATGGCGATGTCGATCGGCAGCTCCAATTCGGCGTATTCCTTGCCCGTGGTCATTCCCAAAGGAAGTGTCAGCGCCGCCGCCACGATGATCAGCTGCCATCCCCAGAAATGGATCCGGCTCAGCAGATCGCTGGCCATGCGGGTCTTCAGCAAGCGTTGCAGGGAATAGTAGACGCCCATGAAAATGCCGTTGCCGACAAAAGCGAAGATCACCGCATTGGTGTGCAACGGCCTCAATCGACCGAAGGACAGGCCGATGGTCTCCTTGCCGACGGCGATCGCAGAGAGATTCCATTCCGGAAATACTAACAGCAGGGCGACCCAAACGCCCACCAGCATGCCAACGATCCCCCAGATCATGGTGGCGTAGGCGAAATCCCGGACGATCCGGTTGTCATAACTGAACTTCTGGACTTGCATCACTTGTGTATTTGATTGTTTTGGGGTGAGTGATCGTTGGAAGGGGGAGGAGCGGCATCGTCGAACAACATGCGTACAGAAGGTGTGTAGTCATCGTCATACTGACCATTGCGCACAGACCAAAGGAAGGCGACGAGGAAGCCACCGGCGATCAGGATGCTGGCGGTGATGAGGACGATGATCACACTCATGTGCTGGGCAGAATTTGCCGCAAAACTATCCTCAGCTTCCCGGGCGGTCCATGACGTGGGTCAAAATCGGGGATGATTCACGTCATGGAATTGTGAATAGATATAAAATATATATTGATAATCATAAGATAAAACATAATTAAAAATATAAATATAATTTTTCTTTCTCCATGCCTGGTGTGCTAACCGGATGCGCCTGTGCCCGGGTAACGGGGACAGGGAGCCGGTCATTTTTGCCGTTCTTCCCGAATTTTCATCCGCTCATCTTGCCCATCGCCCTGTGGTCCCCAACTTTCTTGCGGGACTTCATGAATTTCAATTACTTTGCATTTCAAAGTACTTTATATAATGAACATGTCAACGGAACAGGAACATCTGGAGTCGATCCGCGAAATGCGGAAACTGATGGAAAGGTCAACCCGATATTTGTCGGTCAGCGGACTGGCGGGGGTCATTGTGGGCTTCATTGCACTCGGCGGTGTGGCCTGTCTGCTGACCATCATGGACATTCCGATCGGGCGACCGGTTTCCTTCAATGAATTGGCCGCAGCGGGCGGTCCGCAGGCTTCATTGATCAATGAGCGGATCCTGACCATGGCAGCCGGAGTGTTTTCGCTCTCTTTGATCGTGGAGATCGGACTGGCCTACCGGAATGCACGTAAACTGCGTTTGCCGCTCTGGGATGCTTCGGCTCGACGGATGATCACTGCCCTGGGGATTCCGATCCTGGGGGGCGGGGTCTACTGCCTGAGCCTGATCCAGGCCGGACAGCCGGATGGTCTGGCCCCGGCTTCTCTGATCTTTTACGGACTGGGTCTGGTGCAAGCCGGCCGGCATGCGGTACCGGATGTCGGTCGACTGGGACTGGCCGTGTTCGTCTCCGGTCTGACGGCTTCCTTCTTTCCGTCGCTGGGCGTCTATTTCTGGGCGCTTGGATTCGGCATACTTCATATCATCTATGGCATCACCATCCACTTCAAACATCAGCGGTGAAAGGATTCATAGCGGATTTCAACAAAGCCTTCGAAAGCCGGATCCGATTGGGGATCATGTCGATCCTGGTGGTGAACGATGCGGTAGATTTCGCTTCGCTCAAGGTTCAGTTGCAGGTCACGGACGGGAACATGGCGAGCCATCTTTCCGCGCTGGAGAAGCTCGGGTACGTAGAGGTCCGCAAGCAGTTCATCGGCCGAAAGCCGAATACGTCCTATGCCGCGACCGACACCGGACGCCAGGCCTTTGCCTCACATCTTGATGCGCTCGAAAAACTGATCGGTCGCAGGGAAACATGATGCGATTTCAAATACACTGACAAAAACAACCCATATGACTCAGGATCTAACGTCCGGACAGCCCGATCTCAGGGAATCCATTCTGCAACACATCGAGGAACCGGCAGTACTCGAACGCCTTTACAGAGCTGATGCCCTGGCTTTTAGCAAGACCTTCATGCAGCTTTATCCGATGATCAAGGACCAGGTCATCGCCCGGGTCTGGCACGAACGACTGACCCATCGGAGTACATCTGCGGTCAGCAGCATGCGTCGCGACTGGATCTTTATCTTCATCGCCATCCTGGCGGCAGGCGGGCTGATGAAGTTTCCCGATCTATTTGGTTTCAGGGATGATGTGTTCTATTCCCGTAACATCGCCTTCGCTGTCTTTCCCATGCTATCTGCCTTTATTGTCTGGCGTAACGGTTTGAGGCTGTCCGCATACCTGTTGCCAATGGTCGTAACGCTGTTGGCCGCCATCTATATCAATGTGCTGCCGACAGATGGAACGCGTGATTCTGTTATGCTGGCCTGCATCCATCTCCCGCTGCTCTTATGGGCTGTTCATGGTCATGTGTTTACGGCTGATGCGCGGCATGCACACTCCGCCCGGATCAGTTACTTGAGATATAATGGCGACCTCTTGGTGATGACTGCCCTGATCACCATTGCCGGTGTCATCTTTTCGATGATCACCTTCGGGCTGTTCAACATGATCGGGATGGACATTGAAAAGGTCTGGGAATCGTACATCATCATCTGGGGTGCACCCGCCGTTCCGATCCTGGCCAATGTCCTGGTCAGGGAAAACCCATCGCTGGTGAATCGCATCTCTCCGTTGATGGCTAAGATCTTCACTCCCCTGGTGCTGGCCATGCTGGTGATCTTCCTCGGCACCATGGCCTTCACGGGACGGGATCCCTACCAGGATCGGGAGTTCCTGCTCATTTTCAACGTACTGCTGATCGGGGTGATGGCGCTGATCATTTTCTCGGTGAGCGAGGCCTCAAAAGGCGGGTATTCTGCCTTCCGGCTGATCCTGCTGTTTACGCTGTCCGTGCTGACCATCATCGTCAACGGCATCGCTCTTTCCGCCATCAGTTTCAGATTGGTGGAGTATGGGCTTACACCGAACCGACTGGCTGTACTTGCTGGAAATCTGCTGATCATGACCCATTTGCTGATCGTTACGCGCCGCTTATTCCTGGTCGTGAACCGTAAACAATCCGTTGAGGATGTGGAACGGGCCATCGCGGTTTTCCTGCCCGTATATGCCTTGTGGACGCTCGTTGTCGTCTTCGGTTTCCCGCTGTTCTTCGGTTTCAGATGATCCGTGTTGCATAGCATGACGGCTGTTCCGGAAGTATCGGGGACAGCCGTTGTTCATTTTAGGGGAACCTCCTCAGGCTCAAGGTTCAAGCCCTCGGACGGTCAGTGTCGAAAGTATGGTCGGGAAAATCAAAATGCGGACGGAACTCGCTGGCATGAGCATGGCGGCGAACAGCGGAGAGCGTTCACCCAGGGCGACAATTCCCAATCCCACAAACTTAAAGAGGATCAACACAAAGAAACTATCGGTAACGATGTCTTTGCCGCGCCGCGCGAATCTCCACAGTGTGCCGAGCTTCGAAACCTGTTCAACTTCGGGGATCCCGTCACTG
>CANHUK010000247.1 GCA_947463755.1 Chitinophagaceae bacterium | reverse complement strand
TTCCGATATATCCCATTGAAAATCCTCGGGCGCTGAGCCGGTCGCGATCCTCGTCCGGTGCAATTTCCGGGAGATAGGAATTATAGAATACGAGGCTGCTCCAGAAGCCGATGCAGGCGATAATGACCGTCGCGATGCCGATGCCCAGGTGATCTCCGTCAAACAGATACATGCTCGCGCAGGCGATCGATCCAATGGTACTGAAGACCCGCAGGAAGGTTTTCTTATTGCCTTTGTAATCCGCGATCGAGGAGAGGATGGGCGACATGAGCGCCACGATCAGAAAGGCGAAGGCCAGTGCGTAATTGTAAAGGGCGGTATTCACGAATTCCATCCCCAGGAACTTCACCTTATTGCTGCCATCTGCCGCCTTGGTCACTTCCTCGTAGTAGGCGGGGAACATGGTGGATGTGATCACCAGATTGTAGGAACTATTGGCCCAGTCATAGAATGTCCAGGCCCGTTGCACGCGTTTTTCGGGAGAAGGCATCTGCCAGTCGTTTTGGTGACCTGTAAGATAGGCAAAAAAAGTTCGATGCAGATCTTCCGTAAAGGGGCTTTCCTGACCTGATCAGGATGGAATATAACCGGCCAGGATCAGACCGATCATCACGGCGCCTGCGATGATCCGATACCACCCGAAGATGCGGAATCCATTCTTCTGCAGGTAGGTAATGAAGAGGCGGATGGCCATCACGGCCACGATGAACGCGACCAGGCTACCCGTCAACAGGGTCTGCAGATTGTCGGTGCTCAGCACTTCAGGATGCTCTTCATATACGTCGAGGAGCGACTTTGCCGTGGCGGCCATCATGGTAGGCACAGCCAGGAAGAAGGAGAATTCCGCCGCGAGGGAGCGTGTGAGTTTTTGTTGCATGCCCCCGATGATCGTGGCGGCGCTGCGGCTCAATCCCGGGAAAATGACGGCCAGTACCTGATAGAGTCCGATCACGAAGGCGTGACGATAGGTAACATCCTCCTCCTTTTCCACCGCCGGACGGTTGAACCACTTGTCCACGAAGAGCAGGATCACACCGCCGACGAGCAGGATCACTGCGATCACCAATGGCTTGCCCAATACCGATTCGATGTGTTTCTTGAACAGGGCGCCGAAGGCGAGGGCAGGGATGATGGCTACGCCGAGTTTGAGATAGAAACTGATGCGGCGGACGTCCAGAAAACGGCGGGCATACAGCACTACGACAGACAAGATGGCGCCGAACTGGATGACGATCTCGTAGAGTTTGGTGAAGGGGGCCTTGTTGATGCCCATCATGGCTGAAGCCAGGGCCATATGGCCGGTGGAGGAGACGGGAAGGAACTCGGTGATACCCTCAATGATGGCGAGGATCAGGGCCTGGTAAAGGTCCATGGTGTATGCTGTTTTTGACGGCGGCGATCGGAAGTGGTGTATTCAGGGCAAGGCTTTCGTTCGAACGGGTAGTCCCTCTTTGCCTTGCCGGCCGCCATGCTGTATGGTTGCCGGAGGCTCAGTCTCCGGAAGGTTTCTTCATGATGGCGTACACCTCGATCAGCAACCCGGCGATGATCAGCAAGGGGGCCACCGTAATGCGTCTGAAACTATAGACTTCGCTGTCGGAGAAGACATTGGGATCGGTGCTCTTGCCACCTGCCATGAGCAGGATGCCTGCCAGGATCACAACGGCCCCGATGGCCATCCATCTGAGGTTCAATTTGCCGAAGAGTTCGTTCTTATCGGTGGTCATATGCTGGTTTATCCCGCAAAATAAGTCAAATCCCCCAATCCCCGCAATCGGCCGTGGGGTGGTGCTCAATAAAGGTCATCCAGCTTCATCCGCAGGTATTTCATCACACTGCGATGGGTACTGAGGAAGGTGATGCCGATACCGATGCCGATGAGCAGCAGGAAAAGCAGGACGAGCCAGGTATTGTCGCGCAGGGCCTTGATCTCGGGCAGCCACCAGTTCTCCACGATCAGGATGATGCTGAACACGGCAGCGATGGCGATGACGGCACTCAACAACCCGTTGATGATGGCCTTGCGGTCGAACGGCTTCGAAATGAACCAGCGGGTGGCACCTACCATCTGCATGGTCTTGATCAGGAAACGATTGGAGAACATCGCCAGTTTGATGGTATTGTCGATCAGCACGATGGCGATCAGACAGAGCATGCCGGAGAGTACGAGCAGGAAGATGGCGATCTTCCGGACCACATCGTTCAGATTGCTGACCACCGCGTCTGGATATTTCACTTCACTGACAATGAATGTCTTTTTGATATCCTGTTCGATCTTCGCCAGGCTGTCTCGGTTCACCCAAACGGGGTCCAGATAGAAGTCGACACTGGCCGGCAGCGGGTTGTAGTCGAGCACCTTATTCCAATCCTCATTTCCCTCTCCGATGAAATTCAGCCGGGCCTGCTCCTTGCTCACGAACTCCACCTTTCTCGCATAGGGTTGCTGACTGATATAATCCCGCAGGTCTTCGATCTCCTTCTGCTTGCTCCCCTCCCGTATGAAGGCGTTGACCTGCACGCTGCCTTTGAAATAATTCTCCAGCTTACTGGCGTTCAGGATGATCCAGCCCAGGATGCCCAGGATGAAAAGGACGAGTGCCACCCCCAGGATGGACATGAAGTAGGAAGGTTTGCTACGTTTCAGTGAGGATCTGCCGGCTGCTCGCATATTGACGGGGTATTGGAGGAAAGATTGATCCGAAGCGGGCTGTAACTCCGCCGTGGAACGTCCACAAAATTAAAGCTTTTGCAGGGGTTTGCGTACTTTTGCGCCTTCCGGCTGAACTATCGATTCGTTAAAAAATGCATCATTCACCGGATCAAGGCATCATCGACAATATTATGGAATATCAGTTCAGGGACATCGAGCGGAAATGGCAGGAAAGATGGAAGGACCAGGGGACCTATCGCGTATCCAACGACCCGGGCCGCCCTAAGTGTTATGTGCTTGACATGTTCCCCTATCCCAGCGGGGCGGGCCTGCATGTCGGCCATCCCCTCGGATACATCGCCAGCGATATCTACAGCCGGTACAAGCGTCTGAAGGGCTTTAACGTTCTGCACCCGATGGGTTATGATTCCTTTGGACTGCCGGCTGAGCAGTATGCCATCGAACATGGTATCCCCCCGGCCGTATCCACGGAGAATAACATTCGGAACTTCCGGGCACAGCTCGACCGGATCGGTTTCTGCTATGACTGGTCTCGCGAGGTGCGCACAAGTGATGCATCCTATTACAGGTGGACACAATGGATCTTTCTGGAACTATTTGGCAGCTGGTTCGACCGGCAGACTGGCAAGGCCCGTCGCATCGACGAGCTCACCGCCATCTTCGAACAGGAGGGCAATGCATCTTATGTATGTCCCGGTGACAGGACGCTGCGCTTCTCCGCTGCTGAATGGATATCCTTCGACGCACGCCGTCGCGAGGACATCCTGATGGACTATCGCCTTGCCTACTGCGGTTATGGAGAAGTCAACTGGTGTGAGGCGCTTGGTACCGTGCTGGCGAACGACGAGGTCGTCAACGGCGTCAGCGAACGTGGCGGCCATCCCGTGGTCCGTAAGAAACTCCGCCAGTGGTACCTGCGCATCACCGAATACGCCGATCGGTTACTGGAAGGCCTGCAGACCGTCGAATTCAGCGATAGCATGAAGGAGATGCAGTCCAACTGGATCGGTAAAAGTTATGGTGCGGAGATCGATTTCAAACTGGAGGGGGGCGATGCCCATATTCGGGTCTACACCACCCGTCCGGATACCATTTTCGGGGTGGATTTTCTGGTCATTGCGCCCGAACATCCGCTCGTGCCCCATTTGATCACCGACAGCCACCGCACCACTGCGGAGGCCTATCTGGAGTATGTCAACAGCCGCAGTGAGCGGGAGCGTATGGCGGAGAAAAAGATCTCCGGTGCCTTCACCGGCAGCCACTGCCTGCATCCCTTCACAGGGCAGCCCATTCCGGTATGGATCAGCGAGTACGTGCTGGCCGGTTATGGTACGGGCGCGATCATGGCCGTGCCCTGCGGGGATGAGCGGGATCACAAGTTCGCACTGCATTTCGGACTGCCGGTCACCAACATCATCGGCAGCCACTACGACGGTACGGAGGCCAATCCCACCAAGGACGCCGTGCTGCAGCACAGTGATTTCCTCGACGGATTGGTGATGCGCGACGCCATGGCCGTGGTACTCGACCGGCTTGAGGCCGAGGGTTGCGGCAAGCGTCAT
>CANHUK010000246.1 GCA_947463755.1 Chitinophagaceae bacterium | reverse complement strand
TATTTCAATGCCAAAGCAACCCTGCAAAGCGTGGTGGAAAATACCACGATCGCAGAACTCAGGGATGAAGCTGCCGCCAAACTCCGTCAGGTTACGGAAGAGGAAAAGAAGAACGGCAAGGTGACAGACAACTAACGGTAACGCATAAACGAAATGATCATGTCCTCGTCCAAAAATATAAATATAAACATGAACGCTGTTCGGATGCTGATGTTGGCAGCGCCCCTGAGCATCTGCTCCCTGGCCACCGTCGCACAGGATACATCCAGGCGTCAGACCATCGAGATCACATCGAGCTTCAAACCCGTCCTGCGGCCCTCTGCCAAGATCGGATTCGCCACCACCCCGCCTCCGGCAGACACCACACGCCCCCGCCTGACATACGACATCCCTGTGCAGAACCTTGTACCCGCCCTGCAACCCTTCGCCCTGCGGCCCGTCACCCGGGACGTAGACAGCGCCGGCGGCTGGCAAAACAGCAGCTATGTCAAGGCTGGTTTCGGAAACCTCACCACGCCTTTTGCTGAGGCCGGCCTCAGTTTAGGGGATACCCGCCAGCGCTTCAACCTCTTCGCCTCCCACATCTCCTCCCGGGGTAAACTCGAATACCAGGACTTCGGACAGACACGCATCCGCGGAGATGTCGCCGCACCGGTGGGAGAGGACCGGGAATGGTTCGGTCAGCTGGGACTCGCCCAGGACAGGTTCTATCAGTTTGGCTTCGACAAAGCGCTGTTACCACTGGTCGACCGTGCCGATATCCTTCGGAGGTACAACACATTCTCGGCAGAAACCGGACTCCGCAACCTCAAACCCACGGAATTCGGACTCCGGTTTCAGCCTCGCATCAAGACCCATTTCCTGGTCGACAACCGAAAAGCTACCGAACTGGGCCTTTCCCTCAACCTGCCCATCGAAAAACGATTCTCCGAACAGTTCGCGCTCTCCATCGGTGTGCAGGCAGACTTGGTCAGGCTCAGCCCGGATATCGTGGATGGGATCGTCAACCACCTCGTTAATGTTCCCCTCGCAGTTGACTACCGCACCACCCGCATCCGCGTCAAGGCAGGTGCCACACCCTCATGGGATAAGGGACAGTTTCATCTGCTGCCCGTTGTGACCGCTGAATTCCCCATCGCCCGCGATAAATGGGTGCTGCAAGCCGGTTGGATCAGCTACTATGAGCTCGGATCTTACCGGCGGCTCTCCGGCATCAACCCCTGGATCGATGTGCCGACCAGCATCCGGAACACCCGGATGACCGAAAGATTTGCCGGCTTCAAAGGCATGATCGCCAAAGGACTGTCATACAGCGCGCGTGCCGGTATCACGAGCTTCCGCCACACACCCCTGTTCGTCAATAAATGGCCGTCAGGCCGGGCCTTCAACGTCATCTTCGAAGAAAGCCTCGATGCCTTTCACGTCCGTGGTGAACTGGGATACGTCCAGGGCGAACAATTCACCTTCCAGACGGGACTCAACCTCTATGGGTTCGGAAAACAGACAACCGAAGACCGCGCCTGGGGCATGCCTCCCCTGCAGATCGATGCCCACCTCAGATGGCGCATTGCCCGCGGACTCTGGGTCACCTCCGATGCATGGGTATGGCAGGGCGCACTCTTTCGCACATCCACCGGATCCGCCTCACGTCTCGGTGGCGCTCTCGACCTGAACGCAGGGCTGGAATTCAACATCAACGACCGCTTCGGCGTGTGGGCGAAGTTCCAGAACATCACCAACAAGTCCTACCAGCGATGGAATCAGTACCAGGCCTACGGCTTCAATATGCTTGGCGGACTTACTTTCCGCTTTGCCAATTGACAGGTCTGCGACGCATTTATTCAGATTTCCGAAGAGTTCGCTTATATTTGACCGCCTCATGAACGCCACGACGAACGATACCGCCCAATGGCTGCATGAATACTTCATTCAGCACGGATCCCTCACCCTCCCGGGCGTGGGTACCTTCCGCATCCAGCGCATTTCCGCCCAGGTTGACTTCGCCAGCAAGCGCATGATGCCGCCCTCTTTCACGATCCGTTTCGACCATCGACATGATACTCCGCAGCGCGACATGTTCACCTATGTCTCCCAACGCAGCGGTATGGCCGACTGGGAGGCCGTGCGCAGTGTCAACAACCTGGCCTTCGATATCAAGACCAGGCTCCTGCATGGAGAATCGGTACCCATGCAGGGCATCGGCATCCTTCGCCCCGACAACGGCAGCGGTTTCCAATTTGATGCGGAACGCATTAACTACGACTTCATCCCCAAGGTGCGTGCCGACAGGGTCCTTCGAAAAGATGCGGAACACACCGTGCGCGTCGGCGAACTGCACCGGTCGAGCTCCGAAATGGAAGAATTCCTGCAGGCACAAAAAGAACCTCCACCGCTCTCTCAACGACTATGGTTCAGGGCCATGATCCTCGCCATCTTTGCCCTGCTGTTCTTTGGCATGAGATTCCTCTATCCTGCCGATAGCGGTTTTTCCGTCAGACAGCAACGTATTCACCCGGCCGACCCAGTCCCGACTTACAGCACACCCAAAGCCCCCTGACGCAATGACCGTACACCACGCCGCCTGTCCCGCCTGTGCCGATACCGACATACGCGAGAACCTGCGTATTCGTGACCATTCCGTCAGTGGCGAAGTCTTCCAGGTCTGGCACTGTATGAACTGCCACCTGAAATTCACGCAGGATGCACCTGACAGCAACGCTATTGGGAGGTACTACCAGTCCGAAGACTATGTCTCGCATACCGAAACGCGAAAAGGACTGGTGAACAGACTCTACCACGCCGTTCGCTCACATACGCTGCAACAAAAAAGAAAGCAGGTCTCCGAAAATGTATCCTCCGCTCATCCCGCCATACTGGACTACGGATGCGGTACCGGTGCATTCCTCAAGGTCATGAAAGAGGCGGGATGGACGACCACCGGCCTCGAACCCGATCCCCGCGCGCGCCAAAATGCAATGGATCTGCATGGGATACGGGCCGAGGCGCCGGATAGACTTTCGACGCTGGCTGATGCCACCTTCGATGTCATAACCCTCTGGCATGTCCTTGAACACGTCCATGACCTGCAGGACACCCTCGACCACCTTCGTCGGGTCCTCAAACCCAATGGGGTGATGTACATCGCTGTTCCCAATCACAAGTCCTCCGATGCGCTGCATTACGGAGGATCCTGGGCCGCATGGGACCTTCCCAGACATCTGTACCATTTTTCCCCGGAATCCATGCGTACACTGATGACAAGAAAGGGACTAACGGTCACGCATACCCTCCCGATGTGGTTCGACGCATTCTATGTGTCACTGCTCAGCGAAAAATATAGGAAAAGCGGGGTCCTGGGATATCCTGCAGCATTCATTCAGGGGATGGTATCCAACCTGACCGCATGGTCAAATCCCGGGCGCTGCAGTTCCATTATCTATGTAGTGCGAAAGAAATGATGGAAGGATACTCCCTCGATCAGTTACCCTTTACACCCAGGGCCGCCTTGATCATTGGATCCTCCTCGTTCAATACGGAAAAGAGTCCCTCGCTGCGCCACATCTGACGCGCCAGCCGGCTTTTGATCTGATGACGGATCCGATCGCGCTCTGTCGGTGAAATGCCTTCCAGGCGGATGCCGTCCTTCGCTGCAAAGCGTTCGAAAGCAGAAACGACCCCGTCATCGACCCGGAAACCGCGCACGAACTCCAGCGGTGTTCGGAATGCATCCAATTCGCGTCGGTGAGCAATGTAGTAACGATAGGCGAAATCGTCCAGCGAGTTGCGCTCATATAGCGCTCCGAGGATGCCGGCAGATTCCGTTGTGTCAAACGGCATGAAGACATCCGGCGTGATGCCGCCGCCGCCATAGAGTTTCTTCCCCCTGGGGGTCAGAAAGGCCCGGGTGCCCGGTTTTACAGCCGTATCCGGTTGCTGCAGCCTTCCGTTCTCGTAACGATCAAAGATCTCGTCGTGATATTTTTCATTGCCGTTCGCATATGACTTCTGAATACTGCGCCCCAGCGGCGTGTAGTAACGCGCAACCGTCAGCCTGAGTGCCGATCCGTCCGACAGGCTGTATTGTTCCTGTACCAATCCCTTTCCGAAACTCCGCCGTCCGATGATCGTCGCGCGGTCCCAGTCTTGCAGGGCGCCTGCCAGCACTTCGCTGGCAGAAGCAGACCCCTCGTCCATCAGCAGCACCAACCGACCCTGTTCGAACAACCCGTTCCGG
>CANHUK010000245.1 GCA_947463755.1 Chitinophagaceae bacterium | reverse complement strand
GTTGATGTAAATATCATTGCCCTTGCCCGGCCAGTTGATCAGATACTTTCCGTTCGGGAGTTTCGCGTAGTCGATCATCTGCTGCTTGCTGACATTGGTCGTCAGCTTCTCCGGCTTGCTGCAGAAATCCCGGCAGCAGCCGTCGAACTCCATCGGATCGTATCCCGCAGGACGCACCAGCGTGCAGTCGGCATCACGTCCGTAATCCTTCAGGATCGCGGCATAGGTCATATCCTGGATGATATCAGATGACTCAGGTACGTTGACCTTCTCCCCGGTGATCCGGGTCGCCACCATCCCCAGATCGTAGGCTGCGCCCGCTTTGGCGAACACATCCCCCAATTCGGTAGCGTCGATCACAACCCGGGCATTGACCCGCAACGTGCCACCACCGGCCGTCTTCCGGAAACTGGCACCGGCCACGCGGCCTCCTTTCATGATGGGGGTGACAAAAGTATATCCGTGTTTCACGGAGAGCAGGGGCGTAGCGGCCGCCATGGCCTGCAGGATGCTGTCCGCCACCCGGGGTTCGAAATGTGTGTTGCTGACCCATCCTGTGGCGACCCGGTCCGCTCCTCCGTATCTTTTATATATCGCTTGTCGGAATTCGCCCCAGATGCCGGAGGGCATATTGTGATTGCCGTCCGTGGCGGATACCGCCGCTGCCGAGAGCATGCCGCCCAGCCAGGGGCCCGGCTCGACAATGATCGTCTGCACCCCACTGCGGGCCGACTGTATCCCGGCGGCCGTACCTGCCGTGCCACCACCGATCACGAGCACATCCGTATTCAGGGAGGTTTGAGCCAACAAAACCTGTCCGATCAGCAGCGATTGGCAGGTGATGAGCAGCGATATGAAGATCCTTTTCATGTGTATGGCCGTGGGGAGTATGTAATCAAGATTCCAGCGTTTTCCAGATCTGATAGAGCGACCGGGGGACGTGGAAGCAACCCTTCCATTTACCGCCTTTCAATGGTAACAACACCTCCCCGCGACGGTTGAGATACCCAAACCATTCCGGGTGCTCCGGATCCCGGAAATGCTTCCAGGAATAATCGTGCAGGATGCGGAACCATTCCGCACACCGCTCGTCGCCCGTGTACTTCCAGGCCTTGGCCATCGCCACCAGGGCTTCGACATGCACCCACCAAAGTTTTTGATCCCATTCAAGTTGCTGGGGCGGATGACCCTTGATGTCCAGGAAATAGAGGATACCGCCGTATTCGGGATCCCAGCCCTTCTCCAGGGTGCGGAGCATGACATCCCGTGCCCGGTCGATCAGGCCATCATCTCCTATGCGTTTCGCCAGGTCCATGATGAACCACATCGCCTCCAGGGTATGTCCCGGATTCAGGAGCCGGCCTTCGAAACTGTCAACAAAGGATCCATCCGGTGCCACGTTCTCCAGTACCAGTCCGCTGTCGGGCTGCAGGAAAATATCCATGACCTCATGGATGACCCCCGGGATCATCGCATCGACCCGATCTTTCCCCAGGATGCCTTCCATCTCCAGGGCTAGATTGCAAAGGATCATCGGCAGGCTGAAATTGCGCAGCGGCCGCGTGCCGGGATATGCCTTATTATATGTACCCTTCCAGTTCGACTGCCGGGCAAGTATGTTTTCGAAAGTGTCGAGGGCGATCTGCCGGTAGCGATCTTCCGGAACGATGCGGTACAGGGCGGCAAAGGCCATGCAGGCGAAACAATCGCTGAAGATGTTGTAGGGTTGCACCAATGGCCTGCCATCCTCCGTGAGCGAAAAATACCAGTTACCATCGGCATCCCGGCCGTATTTCTCCAGGAAATCTGCCCCCAAGAGCGCCATCTCCTTCCATTCCGGTCGCGGTTCCACCTGTGCGTACATATAACTGAAACACCAGACCTCCCGGCCCTGCAGCCAGATGAACTTGTCGGTATCGAAGACCTTTCCGTCCCGCCCAAGGCAGGTATAATAACCGCCATGGGCCCTGTCCGGACTGTGTTGCAGCCAGAAGGGCAGGATGGCGTTCGTCAATTCATCGCGGTATAGACCCGCCAGATTTTCGATCTTTTCCTGTGTATTTGAGGCGACCATTGGGCAATCGTTATCAATAGATTATACAAAATTTGCAAAAGGAAAGTTTGAAATTATTTAATTTATCCAAACAGGCCAAACTTATTAAAAATATTTATTAATAATCCTCCATTGGGATTTTGACCGGATCTCATCGCTTCTTTTCTTTAGTTTTGAACACTGCGTTTTTTTGCGCACTGATCACACATGACCGCACCGCAACCGAACTATCTGATTTTCAGCAACGAAGGGGTTTCCGGGGTCGCCTGGAAGAACCGGGCCCTGAAACGATCGGTGATCGCCTACCTGGACGTATCGGACAGCTGCACGGTGATGGATATCTCCCGGGAACTCAACATCAGTGTCCCGAAGGCAGCCAGCCTGGTCAGTGAACTGGTGCAGGATAACCTCATCCGCGACTACGGCAAGATCGATTCTACAGGCGGGCGCAAGGCGAATGTCTATGGCCTGGTGAATGACGCCTGTTATTTTATCGGGGTCGACGTCAAGAAGTATTATGTCAATATCGGGCTGCTCGATTTCAAGAAACACCTGCTGAGCATCCGGGAGAATGTGCCGTTCCAGCTCGAAAACACCCCCGGCTCCCTGCGGGCGCTGACCGACATCATCCGGCGGTTCATCGCGGATTTCAGCGAACTTGAATCCCGCATCCTGGGCGTAGGCATCAACATCTCCGGCCGTGTCAACCACGTCACAGGTTACAGCTACAGCTTCTTCCATTTCCAGGAGGAACCCCTCAGCCGGATCATCCAGCAGGAGATCGGCATACCTACCTTCCTGGAAAATGACTCCCGTTCAATGGCTTATGGCGAATTCATGAACGGCGTTGTGAAGAATGAACGCAACGTACTCTTCATAAATATCGACTTTGGCCTGGGTATGGGCATCCTGATCGACGGCAACCTATACTACGGGAAGTCAGGATTCAGCGGAGAGCTCGGACATATCCCCTTCTTTCAGAACGAAAAGATCTGCCACTGCGGGAAACGAGGCTGTCTGGAGACAGAGACATCGGGGATCGCGCTGTTGGAAGAGATCAAAGAGCGGATACGTGGGGGATCTTCCTCCATCCTTAGCCAAAAGAACCGGGATGTGGATCGCATTCGCCTGGAGGATGTCATTGAAGCAGCCCGCAAGCAGGATACCCTGGTGATCGAAGTGCTCGCGGAATTGGGGGATAAACTCGGCAAGGCCATCGCCATCCTGATCAATATATTCAATCCGGAACTCGTCGTCCTGGGCGGCAAGGTCTCGGAAACCGGTGAACATATCCGACTGCCGATCCGCAGTGCACTCAATAAATATACGCTGGGACTGGTCAACAACGACACTCAGTTGAAACTCTCCCGGCTGGGGGAACGCGCCGGGGTGATGGGCGCCTGCTTGATCGCACGGGGCAAGGTACTGTCAGCCGCCTACTGATACCGGGCCCTGCCCAATATTTCCTGCTCCATGCATAGATCCTGCTCATGGATTGGTTACCTTGCGACAGATGAAGATCTATCTCAAGCTGGTGCTCGTCGCCCTGTTCTGGGGCGGCACATTCATCGCCACCCGGACGGCCTCTGCCGTATTCGAGCCCTTTACGGGCGCGGCGCTCCGATACATCATCGCTACGGTGGTGCTCCTGCCGCTGGCCCTCCGGTCAGACAGCGATTTCTGGAGCCGTGGACTGAAGCAGTTCTTTCCGCTGGCACTCCTCGGATTTTCCGGAGTATTTGCCTATAACTATTTCTTTTTCAAGGGACTGAGAATGGTGGAGACCAGTCATGCCGCACTGATCGTGGCATTGAATCCCATCATGGTGATGCTCTTCTCCTCGTGGCGTTATGGCGAGAAGATCCGGGGTTTCCGCCTGGCGGGCATGCTATTGGCCCTCACCGGCGTCCTGTTCGTCATTTCCCGCGGACGCCCGGCATCCATATTGACCGCCTTCGAGTGGGGAGATTTCTTCATGCTCGGCTGTCCCGTCACCTGGGCCGCTTACACAATTGCCGGACGGAATGTATTGAAAACCATTACGCCGCTGCAGGCCACGGCCTGGGCTTCGCTCCTGGGTGGCGCTATGCTCACGGTGGCTGCCTTGTTCGAACCCCATCCCAACACGGTACCCCTGAATGTATGGATATCGCTCGCCTACCTGGGACTGGTAGGCACGGTCC
>CANHUK010000244.1 GCA_947463755.1 Chitinophagaceae bacterium | reverse complement strand
GGGGGGAGGTAGTTCCTTCGCTGCGCTCAGGATGACAGTAAGGGGAGCCTGTTCTGCATGAGAGCATGGTATCAAGGTCTTTTTTTATGTGTTATTTTTACTAAAATAAACTACTTTCTTTATCAGCATTCTTCAACTTTGTTTCTTCGCCTCTTCGCGGTCAAGTCTTTTTTATGTTCACCATCTCCCAACTCTTCATCTACCCTGTCAAATCCCTTGGGGGCATTGCTGTCGATGCGCTCCACATCACCGACCGAGGCGCCCGCTACGACCGCCGCTGGATGCTGGTCGATCCGTTCGGCGGCTTTCTGACCATCCGCCAGCACCCGGAGATGAACAGGTTGCACACGGTCATTGAGGGCGACCAGCTGATCATCTTTGATGCAGCAGCTCCGTCGGACCGCGTCTCCACGCCGCTCCACCCGGCCCCTTCATCTACCATGCAGGTTCAGGTCTGGGATGACACCGTGACGGCCTGGACATGTGATCCGGCCGTGTCCGGCTGGCTGTCTAATAAACTCGGCCAGCCCGTCCTGCTCGTGTTCATGCCCGACGAAAGCCATCGTTACGTTGACACCGATTATGCTCCGCCGGGAGCCATCACTTCCTTCTCCGACGGCTATCCGCTGCTGATCATCGGTCAGTCCTCACTCGACGATCTGAACAGCCGCCTCGACCGCTCCATGGACATCCGTCGTTTTCGCCCGAACATCGTCTTTACCGGCGGAGCACCCTTCGCTGAAGATGATTTCGCATCCATCTCCATCGCCGGCATTCCGATCCTCGGGGTGAAGCGTTGTGCCCGTTGTGTTGTCACCACCATCGACCCCGACACAGGAGAGGCCGGCCCCGAACCCCTGCGCACCCTGTCCACCTACCGCCGCACAGGCAACAAGGTCGATTTTGGTATGAACCTTGTCGCCTCCGGTACGGGCATCCTGCGCATCGGAGACGATATTCGGTTGTCCGTTGCCGTTAGTGGGGACGCATGACGTGCGTCAACGGATTTTTTCCTATCTTTTGGGTCTAAACCAAGGCCCATGTCCACCTCTCTGCGCTCTGCCCAATGGTTCGGCCGTACCGGCAAGGACGGCTTCATTTACCGTGCCTGGATGAAGAATCAGGGCATACCCGACGAGGAATTCCGGGGCAAGCCCGTCATCGGCATCTGCAATACCTGGAGCGAACTGACGCCCTGCAATGCGCATTTCCGCGAACTGGCAGAATCTGTCAAGAAGGGCGTGATCGCAGCCGGCGGCTTTCCGGTGGAATTTCCGGTGATGTCGCTCGGCGAAACGCTGATCAAGCCCACGGCCATGCTCTACCGCAACCTCGCCGCGATGGACGTGGAGGAATCCATCCGCGCCACTCCGGTCGACGGGGTGGTGCTGCTCTGCGGCTGCGACAAAACCACGCCATCCCTGGTGATGGGCGCCTGCAGCGTGAACATCCCGACCCTGGTCGTATCCGGCGGTCCCATGCTCACCGGACGTTTCGAAGGGCGTGATATCTCCACCTCCGATGTTTGGCGTTTCAACGATGCTGTACGCAGTGGCGCCATGACCCAGGAGCAGCTGACCGTCGCCGAAGCCTGCATGTGCCGCTCACGCGGCCACTGCGCCGTGATGGGCACCGCCAGTACCATGGCCTGTATGGTGGAATCCCTCGGCCTCTCCCTGCCCTCCAACGCGGCCATCCCTGCGGCCGACAGTCGCCGCAAGGTGCTGGCCCAATATTCCGGCGCCCGCATCACCGAGATGGTCCGCGAAAACCTCCGACTCTCGGATATCCTCACCCGCGAGGCCTTTGAAAATGCCATCCGCGTCAACGCCGCCATCGGCGGATCGACGAACTTCGTCATACACTTGCTGGCCATCGCCGGCCGCATGGGGGTAGCACTCGACCTGGAAGATATACATCATAATTCTGCCGGCATCCCGCTGCTGGCCAACCTCCAGCCCTCCGGCAAATATTTCATGGAAGACTTCTACTATGCCGGCGGACTGCCGGTGGTGATGAACCGCCTGGGCGACCGCCTGCACCGGGATGCCATCACCGTAAACGGTCGAACGGTCGGAGAGAACGTGGAAGGTGCTCAGGCCTGGAATCCGGATGTGATCGCCGGTCCCGAAGCTCCGTTCAAAACAGAAACGGGCCTCGCCGTACTCCGCGGTAATCTCTGCGCCGACGGTGCCGTCATCAAACCCAGCGCCGCCAGCCCGCATCTGATGCGGCATACAGGCCGCGCCGTTGTGTTCCGCGACATCGAAGACTATCACGCCCGGGTCGATGATCCCGCGCTGGACATCGACGAAAACAGCGTCATGGTGCTCCAGAACGTCGGGCCGGTCGGTTACCCCGGCATGCCGGAAGTCGGCAACATGGCCATCCCGCGCCGGCTGTTGGAAAAGGGCGTGACAGATATGGTCCGCATATCCGACGGCCGCATGAGCGGTACGGGCTTCGGCACCGTCGTCCTGCATGTGTCTCCGGAAGCCGCCATCGGCGGAGCCATTGCCCTGGTGCGAGACGGCGACCTCATCTCCCTGGATGTCGAGGCACGCAGCCTGACCCTGATGGTCGATGAAGCTGAACTCGCCGCCCGCCGGGCCGCCTGGCAGCCCACACATCCTACCGTCAACCGCGGATATGTGCAGATCTACCAGCGACATGTGCAACAGGCACACCTCGGGGCCGACATGGATTTCCTGCGCGGAGGTTCCGGAAGTGAGGTCCTGCGCGACTCCCATTGACACATCTTTGCTACCTTCGCAACCCTCACTCAACACTTATACATGAGACTCATCAGATTCGGACAAGCCGGTGCGGAAAAGCCCGGTGTGATCATCGGCGAAACGCGGAAGGACCTCTCCGGACATTTCAGCGACTGGGACAGGGCCTTCTTCCGTAACAACGGACTGGCCAGACTGGCCGAGATCCTCAGGGATCCCGCATCCCTGCCCGATGTGCAGGCCGATGAGCGGCTGGGCGCCCCCGTTGCACGTCCCGGTAAGGTCATCTGCATTGGTCTGAACTACTCCGACCACGCGAAGGAATCCGGCATGGCCATCCCTGAGGAACCCATCGTGTTTCAAAAAGGGGCGAATACAGTGGTGGGTCCAAATGATCATATCATCATCCCACGCCGCAGCGAAAAGACCGACTGGGAAGTGGAACTCGGCGTGGTGATCGGCACCGATGCCCGCTATCTCGACAGTCCCGCAGACTCCCTCCGCCATATCGCCGGATACTGTATCTCCCATGATGTCTCGGAACGTGCCTTCCAGCTCGAGCGCGGCGGCCAGTGGACGAAAGGGAAGTCATGCGATAATTTCAATCCTCTCGGCCCCTGGCTGTCCACCACCGATGAGATCACAGATGTACAGAACCTCTCCATGACCCTTTCGGTCAATGGTGAACGCGTACAAAATGGCAATACCTCCACGATGATCTTCGACGTGGCCTTCCTGGTGCACTACCTTTCTCAGTTCATGACCCTTGAGGCCGGAGATCTGATATCCACCGGCACGCCCCCCGGTGTGGGCCTCGGTATGAAGCCGCCCCGTTACCTGAAGGCAGGCGATGTGGTCGATGTGGCCATTGAAGGGCTCGGCAGCCAGCGTCAGGTGTGCATCGATGCATAACTTCATCCGCAAGCGGATCTTATCATGCTGAGGGGACTATCGAAAATCATTCCATCTTCGAGGATCCGGTCGAAACTGTTCGACCGGGTAACCTATGCTTCCGATGCCGGTTTCTATTATCTCGTGCCGAAGGCGGTCGTGCAGCCGGTGTCGGAAGAAGAGATCAGGCGATTGTTCCATTATGCTCAGAAAAAAAAACTGCCATTGGTATTTCGGGCAGGTGGCACGAGCCTGTCGGGTCAGTCGGTGACCGATGGTCTGCTGGTCGATCTGAGTCAGCACTGGTCGAAGGTAGTCATCGAGGATCAGGGAAACCGTGTCCGCGTGCAGCCGGGCGTCACAGGTGCTATGGTCAATGCGAGGCTGCGATCTTTCGGCAGAAAGATCGGTCCGGACCCATCCAGCATCAGTGCCGCCATGATGGGAGGGATCCTGTCCAATAACGCCAGCGGGATGTGTTGCGGCGTGGCGCAGAATGCTTACCACACCTTGCGAGACCTGCGTTTCATACTGCCTGACGGTTATGCCTACACGATATCTGATCCTTTCGACAGAGATACTTTTTCTAAGGAACAAAGAATGCTCTGCCTGGTTC
>CANHUK010000243.1 GCA_947463755.1 Chitinophagaceae bacterium | reverse complement strand
GCAAGTTGTGAAAGGTTGAGTGTGGCACCCTGCTGATGTGCGAGCATGGTCCATAATCGTTGAAGCGTAGTCGCAGGCACGCGCAGTCCCAGCTGTGGAATGTCCCGTTCAAGATAACTTCGGATGAATGCCTCCCGCCAATCTGCACTCAGCGTATCATCTGCGGCGAGTAAACTTTCCGGAAATCCGCCCCGCAGCCAAAGTTGCATGGTAGAAGCCTCCGTGACGGGAGCGAACTCAAGCAGATCGATGGGATGAAGCTCCAGATATCGGATCCTGCCCGCCAATGACTCACCCGACTGCGACAGCAGTTCATTGCTGGCTGTACCCAGGAACAGGAATAAACCGGTCCGCCTGCCACGGCGACGTTGCTCATCGATCACGCCCCGCAGGATCTGGAATAGTTCCGGTCTCCGCTGGATCTCGTCGATGATGACGAGTTTATTGCCATGCACGGCATAAAAAGACTCGAAATCCTCCATCCGGGCCTGGTCAACCAGACGCTCCATGTCCAGATACACCGCATCAAAGCGCTCCTTTATGGCAAAGGCCAGGGTTGTTTTCCCGACCTGTCTCGGGCCCAGTAAGGCCACAGAAGCATGGCTCGCCAAGGCCTGTTCAAGCACGGTTTGGAGTCTGCGGGGGATCATTTCGTGCAAATTTAATATTGTATTTTAAATTTGCACGTTTTTTCGGATCCACTTTAAACTATAACCCACTACAGCATCCTATTCAGCTCCGGCAACAAATGCATCTGGAAATAGCTGAGCATGTTCCGGGTGACAAGTGAACAGGATCATCTGTTTCTCTCCGGCCATCTCCTGAAGCACCGTTGCAGCGTGATATCTTCTCTCCGGATCCAATTCTGTGAAAGGATCGTCCAGCATCAGGAATCCATCCATATCTGTCAGGTATACCTCCGCATAGGCGAGCCGCACAGCCAGCGCCAAAGAACCCTTCATTCCTTTACTCAGGATATCGGCATCCAACTGGATGTCTTCGTTACCGATCCGATCCGGCAGATTTTCTTTGAATTCAACCTTTCCATATTTCCCGCCGCTGAGCCTTTCCACCAGCGTCCGGATACGTGATCCTACCTGTTCAAATGGATCTCTGTGGGTTTCATCATTCAATGATCCATGTACTTCCACGATCCTCCGCAACGCTTTAGCCTGCGCCAGCCGGTGCTCGTATGTCATGTCCGCAACCTGTATTTTCTCAGATAACTCCTCCGCACTGAACTCCTCCCGATCAAGCCGTCCAGTCAGCGTTCCACGCTCCTCAACCAAATTGCCTAATTGGGTGACCAACTGAACCCGGCGAAGCTGCTTGGTCTGAAGAGCCTCTATGAACTGATTCGGAAGGGTGTATCCTTCCGGAAGTGGCTGCAGTGCTGCAGCCTCATCACAGAGTTGCCTCCACTTTGATCTGAGGTCAGTTACATTGTCGAGAAGCTTATCGGGCGTCTCGAATTGAAGCACCCATTGAGCCATGTTTTGATCTTTTGCTTTGATCTCTTGTTCAGTGCTGGCGATCCTGGACGCCAGTTCATTCAGTGTATTCTGAATGACATTCATCTCCCGGGCAGCGGGGATCTCACCCAATGCCGCTACCTCTTGATTCCACTGTTCGAGCGAGCGGCCACCCAATTGAGCCTTCAAATGACCTTCAAGGGTATTGATGTGCTCCCTGGCTTTTACCAGATCACTCCGCCGGGTTCGCAGCTCATCAACATCTTCAACCTGGTACGCATCACAAATGGCCCGGATCTTTTGCTCATGGATCTGAATGGACTGCTCAAGTTGATCTACATCCACATTCCCACTGACCACCCTCAGCGTCACTGCACCATGGCTGATGGAGATCGAACCTCTACTGGAAAGGGTCTCCGATGCACCGGGTTGGAGATCGATCTGCTGCGGATCGTTTCCCGGAATAAATGCCATGATACTTACAGGCGCTGTAGTTTCCAAGGTGGCCTTCAACTGTTGGGCCTCCAGTCTGAGCTTAGCATCCCGTATGCCTTTTTCGGCGGCTGCGGCTTCCTGCAAACTTGACTCCGGGATCTCTGACATACTATCAAGAGTGGTCTGTTGTTCAGTCAAATTTTTCACCACTGCCTTAACTTCCTTATCCCGGCGAAACATATCCTCAGCCATCGTGCGTTTCCTCGCATGATCGAGTTCCTCCTGCAACAATCGGCGATCTGCTTTCAGTTGTACCAGTTGCTCTCTTAAACCCGGCAACTGAGACTCCGCAGATACCCATTGGTTATGGATCTCCCGCAATGCATGGCCCTCGCGTTCGACCACTTGTTTTTCAGCCGTGATCTGAATGGAACGATTTGCATCCATCAACAAAGGCTCACCAGTCCGGATGAATGCATCCAATGAATCTTTTTCAATGGATATTGAATGGATCTGCTGATTCAACTCACCGATTCTTGTTTCTGCCTGCAATATTTCCTGATGCCGTGATCGTAATTGCTCCTTCTCGTACCAGGCTTTCAGAATGAGACCAACACTATTCGACCAGGGATTTTCTATGCCCCTGCCGCCAGCAGGACGCTTCAAAATATTATCCCAGCGGGATTCATGCTGTTCCAACTGATCCTTCACCTCCGCTAGAAATCCCGACTGATCAAATGGATCTGCATCCTTCATGAATGATTGGATCTGATCCATTGATTCAAGCCGCGTTCGCAACTGAGTAATGGTCTGGTGTATGGAAGATTGTTCAATGAACAACATGTTCTCCCAACTGGCTCGATTCAGGCGCAGCAATGATTTGAGATGGAGTTCAGCCTGATCATCAGCATACTCTGAGCCCGCAGACTTCAAGCTAACCTTGTCGAACTTTGGATTGACACTCCATGTCTTGGACAGCACATGGCTTCCACCTTCAGATTCGAAGTGAAGTGTGAGACGAATTTCGCTGCCGCCCCGTCGCGGCATGCAACGGTGAATAAGTTTATCATCCGCTGAACCTTTACGTGGCTTTGATTCTATGAACAACACGGAGGTAATAGCGGAAAACAGGGTCGACTTTCCAAACTCGTTGGCACCATGCACCAAATTGAGACCATCAGCAAAAGTGAAGGTCTTATCGGAAAAACCCGCAAAGGGATGAAGTCTTATACTATTGATCTTCATGGCTTCATATTTTTGATGATGTCATAGGCAAGTTGCAACGCCTGCATGTCTTCAGGGTTCTCAGTCAACCGAGAGAGTAACCGCTGGGGATAGGTACCATCAGGAAATTCAGCGGCTATTTGACTTGCATCGATCCTTTTGATGATATCCGAAGTCATCCTGACTTGCAGGAATCTCGCATTCAAATCTGCATCCAACGTTTTCAACGCTTCGATCTCATCTTCAGACAATCGTCCGCTCACGTGAAGATCCAATATGGCGATCCCTTGCTCAGGATGGTCCAGTTCCGCAGAAAGTGCGTTGATATCCAACAGTGAATGCAATGTTCTTTCCATCCGCAAAAAGCGGATCCCACCCGAACGATAGCGCTCAAATCGGATCGATCCAGCATCCTCAATGTCTATGAACCACGCGTAGCCCTCGGTCGTACGTTTTACATGTTCAGGTGTATGTGTGCCCGGCATAAAGAACAGATCCCTTCCCACATATCCCGGCTGCGGAGAGGGCGCATGAATATGACCCAGCAGCCAGCAATGTACACCCGCTGTACGGAGGTCCTCCGGCCGCATATTAAAATAATTCCCCTCGTCATCTCTGCCAAGCCCTTCTACATTCCCATGGGCAATACCAATGTGTAAGGCATCTGCAGCCTTAGGCATGTCTGCCACCCAGCCGATGACATGTTCCTGACCATGCTTACTCGGACAATAACAAGGATAGAAAATAACTTCCCGCCCGTCTGCATGAAAGGTTTCCGGCTCATGACGCAAAAGCAGATGAATATTCGAACCTAACGCCGCATCCTTGAAGAAATTCCACAATCTGGAATCTGCCCCCTCGTAATAGTCATGATTACCAGGCACAACCAGTACCTCACCGGTGAAGGAACGAAGTATATCACATACCTCTCTCACCAATCGTTGCGGTACGTTGATATTTTCAAACAGATCCCCGGCCACGACCAGAAAATCACAGCTGCGTGTATTGGCTTCGGTAACGATCCGACGAAACGCATCCAGTCGCTCCTGCTTTAGCCGATCGCGCAATTCCGGTTGATTACGGAACTCGATGCCGATGTGATTATCGGCAGTATGCATGATTTTAATTGACATAT
>CANHUK010000242.1 GCA_947463755.1 Chitinophagaceae bacterium | reverse complement strand
TGTTGCCTGGCCCTGCAGCGGATCGATGAGGGGATGCGCAGACATCTCCTTCGGTTTGCCCTGGCTGTAGTGGCATTATCGGTGGCAAGATCAAGCATCGGTTACCTGATGAACTACCGGGAGGTCACGGAAGCCTACCTGAAGGCAAAGGTGATGGCGGTGGACATGCATGGTGATCATGTCCGCTACGGGTGGCTGATGGCCCTGATCTTCGCCTGGCTCCTGCATGGTGTCACCGAACAGACTGCATCCTTCAGCCGCAGAGAATACCGGGCAGCCATCGCTCTGACGGTAGTGATCGCCATCTACCTGCACTTGCTGGCTTCGAAGACCGGACTAATGGGTATGTATCTCTCGCTGGGTATCTGGGCGCTCTATCACCGACGGAAAGTGTGGGTCAGATGGATGGCCGCAGGGACCCTGCTGCTGCCCGTACTCGCCTGGTTTCTGCTGCCGACCTTCCGGAACCGGTTAAAATTCATCCGGTGGGATTTCCAGCATTACACGCGCGGAGGCTATACAGAAGGGCTGTCCGACACACCCAGGGTGCTATCTTTCGATGCCGGGCGTCAGTTGGTGGAAGCGCATCCCTGGCTGGGGACAGGCTTCGGCGACCTGCGCAACAGCATGAACGACTGGTACGGACAGCATGCGCCATTCATGAAGGAATATGAGCAGCTGCTGCCCAGCAACGAGGTACTGCTGCATGCAGCGGCCGCCGGCATCCCCCTGACGGTCCTGTTCCTGGTTGTGATCCTCATCCCCTTCGGAATGCCCGGGCACCGCCGGTCAGCCGCCTGGATCAGCTTCCATGCCATGGCGCTTGCAGGTTTCATGTACGAGATCGGCCTCGAAACCCAGTTCGGCATCTTCATCTATGCTTTCATGGGCTGCTGGGTATGGCTCTTCCCCGGCGGGAGGGTCCGCGGTGTAAGTACCGAAACCATCAACCCATCATCTAAAATCACCCCGCCATGATGAACTTCATCCCCATATTTCCGCTGTCGATCGTCGTCTTTCCGGGCGAAAATCTGAACCTGCATATTTTCGAACCCAGGTACCGCCAGCTGATCCGCGAATGCTTCGATTCGGGCAAGCCCTTCGGAATCCCGGTGGTCATGGATAACCGACTGCGGGAGCTTGGGACGCTTGTAGAAGTGACCGAGATCTCCAGGACATATGAAGACGGCAAAATGGACATTCGCTGCCGGGGGATCTCTGTTTTCCGGATGATGGAATTCATCGCTGAAGTGCCCGATAAACTATACAGCGGCGCGATCGTAGACTATCCTCCGAACGACCTGACGGCCAGGCCCCGGTTGATCCGTAAAGTCAGGGACGGCCTGCTGCAACTGCATGCCATGCTCAGTATTTCCAAGCCGCTGCCGGACAAGGGAGACGACCTGCTTTCGTATGATCTGTCGCACCACCTGGGACTCCCACAGGAGGCAGAATATGAACTCCTGGCGCATTTTGACGAACGACAGCGACTGGAGCTGCTGAGGCGCCACCTGCAGCGTGCCCTGCCCATCGTCAGCGGGATGGAGGCCCTGAAAGAGCGGGTAAAACTGAACGGACATTTCCGCGACCTCTCCGGCATGGATTTCAACATTGATTGGAAGAAGGACTGATCACGACTCGGGAAAAAAACGAATGCATGAAAACGCTCTGCCTTGACTTCGGAAACACACGCCTGAAATATGCCCTGTTCGAGGCAGATCGCCTCATGGAAACCGCCGTACTGGCGGACGGCGGTCCCGGCACCATGCGGGAGGTACTGGAAAAACACCGGCCCGAAAAGGCGATCCTTTCCTCTGTCATCGCGCACGATCCGGACACGGAAGCCCTGCTGGCGGGTGCCTGCCGGTTTCACAGGTTGTCGCATGAAACGAAATTGCCGATCACGGTGCCCGTCGGGCAGCCGGAGGAGATGGGTGCCGACCGGCTGGCGCTCGCCGCCGCCGCCGTGCACTTTTTCCCCGGTAAGAACAACCTGGTGATCGGGCTGGGTACAGCCATCACCTACAATTTCATCAACCAGTACAATCAGTTCATCGGCGGGGCCATTTCACCGGGCATGGAGATGCGGTTCAAGTCGCTGCACGACTACACGGCCCTCCTCCCGCTGATCAAAAAAGGGTGGGATTTTCCGCTGGTCGGTTATGATACCCGGACCAATATCCTCAGCGGCGTGGTGATGGGTATGGCCAAGGAGATCGACGGGATGATCGGGGCTCATGCCGAGAAATATGACAACTTTAACGCGGTCTTAACCGGCGGAGATAACGGCTATTTTGCAGGCCTGCTAAAAAATAGGATATTTGCCGACTCCGATTTTTTATTCAAAGGCCTGTATGCAATCAGCGAAACCAATAACAAACTGTAAACGAGCCGTTTATGCATTTTCGGTTCTGCTGATATCTTCGCTGGCCATCCGGGCTCAGGAGAACTCTCCCTACTCCCGCTTCGGATTGGGCGACCAATTATCCGGCCAGAATATCCTCAGCCGGGCCATGGGTGGCCTCTCCATTCCGTACAGTGACTATCAGTCTGTCAACTTCATCAACCCGGCCAGTTACGCACAACTCAAGGTGACGACGCTGGATGTGGGGGTCGACATCAGTTCGCGCACCCTGCGCACGACCGAGCCTGTGCAGAAATACACCTCGCGGTACATGACCCCCAGCTATCTGCAACTTGGTGTGCCGTTGAGCAAGAAAGGAAATTGGGGTATGAATTTCGGGATGCGGCCGCTGACCCGCATCAATTACAATCTCCGGTCCAGCGGCAGGCTGAGCGGCATTGACAGCGTCGCATATAACTACATTGGCAATGGGGGTTCCTATCAGGCTTTCGTCGGCACGGGCATCGGTACCAAGAATTTTTCGGTCGGCGTAAATGGTGGATATCGTTTCGGCAATAAACTTTACAATACCCGGGTACTCATCCTGAACGACACGGTTCCGTACCGCAAGACCAATTCCGCGGATACGACAAGATTCGGCGGGCTTTTTCTGGAAGCCGGTCTGTTATGGCGCATAAACCTGGGAAAAAAGACCTGGCTGCGCGTGGGTGCCAACGGAAGCCTGAGCAACAAGCTCAACGCTGTCCGGGATGTCTCCCGTGAAACCTTCGAATACAGCGCCACCAATGGCGTCGATGTGCTCGATAGTGTGTTCAAGGCCACGGAACAAAAAGGGACGATCATCTATCCTGCGAGTTACGGGTTCGGGTTGATGCTGGAGGTGGAAGATAAGTGGGGTGTGGGAGCCGAACTTAGCAGAACTTCCTGGAGTCAGTACAGATATTACGAGAAGCCCGACAACCTGCGTGACAACTGGACGTTTCGTTTTGGTGCGCAGTTGTTGCCGAACATCACCGGCAAGTCGTACTGGTCAAAAGTGGCCTACCGCGTCGGTTTTTCCTATGGACCGGATCCCATCGCAGTGACCGAGCTCAACCAGTATCTTTTATCCGCGGGGGTCACGTTGCCTGTTCGCCGGAACTTTTACACGAACCAGTTCACCAGCATCAACTTTGCTGCGGAGGCGGGGGCACGGGGCAACAAGAACCTGCCGATGCGTGAGAGTCTGTTCAGGCTGTCGATGGGTCTCAACCTGAGTGATCTGTGGTTCAACCCGCGCAAATACGATTGATGCACACGCATGAAGTGTACCCTCATTCATAGGAAACTTTTAGCGGCAGCCCTCAGCGGCTGCCTTTTCTTTGCGTCCTGTTCGAATGACATGGACAAGGTCAATGCATTCTTCCAACAGAAGACAGGGGTCGATGAGGCGGTGAATGTAGAAAGTTACATGAGTCAGGGCGGACGTATGAAGGCACGTCTCCGATCGCCGCTGATGCTGAGGTATCAGGATACGCTGCCGCGGATGGAGTTTCCCAGATCGCTTCATGTGGACTTTTTCGACTCGACCCTGCAGGTACAAAGTCAGGTCGATGCCAGGTTCGCCCGCTATCTGGAGGCCATGAACAGGATCCTGCTGAAGGATAGTGTGCGTGTCTTCAATCTGCAGGGAGATACGCTCTTCTGCCAGGAGCTCTGGTGGGAGCAGAATGCGCTGGAATTCCATACGGACAAGCCTGTCCGCATCCATCGTCCGGGTATGATCATCAACGGGGTCGGCCTGAAGGCGCCCCAGGATTTCAAGACCTTCACGATCTTCAGCATCACCAACAGCATCCTCAGGGTTCAGGATGGCGGACTGAATGCACCGGCCGATAGTGCGGGTGCCATAACGGCTCCTGCCA
>CANHUK010000241.1 GCA_947463755.1 Chitinophagaceae bacterium | reverse complement strand
TCCGGTCACGATCTTCGACAGATAAAGCACCGTCAGCACGACGGCAACCATCAGGCGGACCATCCGGTCCGCAGATCCCATGTTCACTTTCATGATCAGTAATTTAAGGGTACAAAGTTACGGACGCCCACAGCCCCGGATCGTGACTTTGGTCACCTTTCGAAGGGAGTCGGCAACAGGAGGCGTTAATTCCGATATTTTTCCCGATTTTTGCAGATATCCGCAAATTCATTTTGCGGATCTGATTTATTTCACGAACTTTGCACTCCCAAAATCCATAGATATGGCAAGAGTATGTCAGGTTACGGGCAAGCGGCCGATCACGGGTCACAAAGTATCGCACTCGAACATCAAGTCGAAGCGTCGCTTTCTGCCCAACCTTCAGACCAAGCGTTTCTTCCTCGCAGAAGAAGACAAATGGGTAACCCTGAAGCTGTCCTCCGAGGCCATTCGCACCATCAACAAGAACGGATTGTATCCCGTTATCAAGCAACTGCGCGCCGAAGGCGTGAATATTTGATCATCCCATAAACGCATCACCATATGGCAGCAAAGAAAGGTTCAAGGGTGCAGGTGATCCTGGAGTGCACGGAGCACAAAAACTCCGGTATGCCCGGTACCAGCCGTTACATCTCCACCAAGAACAAGAAGAACACGCCCGAGCGTCTCGAGTTGAAGAAATACAACCCGATCCTGAAGAAAGTAACTGTTCACAAGGAAATCAAATAATCCATGGCAAAGCAAGCAAAAACAGCTATCAAGACCAAAGACCAGAAGGCTGCAGCTGAGGCCAAGAACTGGACAAAAGTGATCAAAGCCGTACGGAGCCCCAAAACAGGTGCTTACACCTTCAAGGAGGCCATCGTACACAAGGACAAGATCAAGGAATTCCTGGGTCAATAATATCATGATGCTGGCATCTACCGGCGCGAAGCTGTTCCATTTTCAGATGGGACAGCTTTTTCATTTACACCCCCTATGAACCCAGCCGAACAGCACAGGATCCTGCCGGCATCACCCGGCCAGTCGGGACAGATCGCGGCGCTGGCGCGGGAGACATTCCTGCAGACCTATGCCGGCACAACCATTGAAGCACATCTGACCGCATATGTCGATGAACACTTCACAGAGGATGTAATGCGCAGCGAACTCGAAACACCAGGCTTTCAATACCTGACGGCCTGGGTGGAGGATAACCTGGCTGGATATGCAAAGCTGCGGCGCGACCGTCAGCCACCGGGCATCAGCGAAACCCGCTGTCTGCAGCTCGAACGGATCTACATCCTGAAAGCCTTTCAGGCCCGGGGGATCGGTCATCGTCTGCTCGACACCATTCGCGATATGGCCCGGACAGCCGGCGACCGGGTGCTTTGGCTGCAGGTATGGCAACAGAACGAACAGGCACTGGCATTCTATCACAAGTCAGGCTTCACGATCTGCGACACGGCCGCCTTCCGGCTCGGCAGCGAGGTCACCCGTGACTATATCATGAGATCGGATATATACCCTTAAATTCGTCTGTATGGGAATATTTGACAGGATTTTCGGCAAGAAGGAACAGGAGTCCCTGGATGCGGGACTGGAAAAGACCCGGGAAGGCTTCTTTTCCAAGATCGCGAAAGCGATCGCCGGAAAGAGCACCGTTGATGACGAAGTACTCGATAACCTCGAAGAAGCCCTGGTCACGGCAGATGTCGGCATCGACACCACCCTGAAGGTCATCGAGCACATCCAGGCTCGTGTCAAACGTGATAAATATGTCAACACCGCCGATCTGCACCGCATCCTTCAAGAGGAGATCGGGGAAATGCTCGTAGAGGCTCCGGAACACTCCTACCGCGATTTCTCCACCCCTACCGGCAAGAAGCCGTATGTGGTGCTGGTCGTGGGCGTCAATGGTGTGGGCAAAACCACCACCATCGGTAAGCTGGCCTATAATTTCAGCCGCGCCGGCAAGTCGGTGCTGCTTGGTGCGGCCGACACCTTCCGCGCGGCCGCCGTCGATCAGCTCACCATCTGGAGTGAGCGCACAGGCGTGCCCATCGTCAAAAAAGAGATGGGCAGCGATCCCGCATCCGTTGCCTTCGATACCGTCAACAGTGCCCTGGCCCGCGGATCTGATGTCGTCCTCATCGACACGGCCGGCCGACTCCATAACAAAACGCATCTGATGGAGGAGCTCTCCAAGATCAGGCGCGTGATCCAGAAGGTCATCCCGGATGCCCCGCACGAGGTCCTGCTGGTGCTGGACGGCTCCACCGGACAAAACGCCGTCGAACAGGCCCGTCATTTCCTGGCCGCCACCGATGTGTCGGCACTCGCCATCACCAAACTCGACGGAACCGCCAAAGGTGGCGTAGTACTCGCCATCGCCAGCCAGTTCAGCATCCCGGTGAAATTTGTCGGCGTCGGAGAAAAGATGGAGGATCTGCTGGTATTCGACCGCAAGGCCTTTGTCGAAAGCATCTTCAACCGCAAGGCATAGACGTTCAACCATCGTGTGCAACCCGTACCGCCGGGCCTCCCATCCTCCCGGGATTGTCGTACCTTTGCAACGCAATGAAGACCCGTACGACCCGAAAGGACAAGGTGAGCATCATCACCCTCGGCTGCAGCAAGAACATGGTGGACAGTGAAGTCATGAGCGGACAGCTCATGGCCAATGACATCAACGTGGTGCATGAGAATCCCAAGCTCGATCATAACATCGTCATCGTCAACACCTGCGGGTTCATCGACAAGGCGAAGGAAGAAAGCATCAACACGATCCTCGAACAAGTTGAACTGAAGCGCCAGGGCAGACTCGAAAAAGTGTATGTCACCGGCTGCCTCAGTGAGCGATACCGTGAGAACCTCGAAACCGAGATCCCGGAGGTGGACGCCTATTTCGGGACGATGGAACTCCCCCGACTGCTGAAACACTTCGAGGCCGACTACAAGGCCGAACTGGTCGGGGAACGTATGCTGGCCACCCCCGCACACTACGCCTATCTCAAGATCAGCGAAGGCTGCAACCGCACCTGCTCGTTTTGTGCCATCCCGCTGATGCGCGGCAAGCATGTGAGCCGCCCGCAGGAGGAACTGGTTGAAGAGGCCCGCCGCCTGGTCAGGGCCGGCGTGAAGGAGATCATGCTGATCGCACAGGAACTCACTTATTACGGACTGGATATCTACAAGAAACGCGCCCTCCCCGACCTGATGAACGCCCTGGCGGATATCGAAGGCCTGGAATGGATCCGCCTGCACTACGCCTATCCCTCGAAGTTCCCGATGGAGATCCTCGATGTGATGGCTTCCCGTGATAATATCTGCAAATACCTCGACATGCCGCTGCAGCATGCCAGCGATCCGATGCTGTCTGCCATGAAGCGACAGATCACCCGCGCGGAAATGGATGCACTGATCGCCGACATACGGGCACGCATACCCGAAATCTGCCTGCGCACCACGCTCATCGCGGGTTTCCCCGGCGAAACCCGGGAAGATGTGGAATCACTCAAAGACTTCCTCGCCCAACATCGGTTCGACCGCGTAGGCGTGTTCACCTATTCCCACGAAGAGGATACGACGGCGCATGGCCTCGAGGATACACTCAGCCAGGAGGAAAAAGAGGCCAGGGCACAAGAGATCATGGACTTCCAGCAAGACATCAGCCTGGAGAAGAACATGGAAAAGGTCGGACGGGTCATGAAGGTCATCGTCGATCGTCGGGAAGCAGGCCGATATCTGGGTCGCACGGAATTCGACAGCGTGGAAGTGGACAATGAGGTCATCATCAGATCCGGCAGAAAACTTTCGATCGGAGAATTTGTTGAGGTCCGCATCACCAAGGCCTACGATTACGACCTGGAAGGCGAGGTCGTATGACCAGGACATCCGGGAACAAGGATAGTGACAAAAAACAGATCAAGGTGGACAGCAGCGCATCATTTATGGACCATCAGGATACGGGCGCATTTTCGCGTCTCGTATATGATTTTGTAGCCGATGCGCAGGCCCTTCGGCCATTCCAGTCTTTCAGACCCGATGCTGCCGGTTTCAGACAAGCGGTGCAGGCCAGGAGCGAAGTGCCGGTGGATCGGGAGGCGCTCTGTGCGGCCATCCGCGACACACATGCGTCCCGCCCGCTCTCAGACAAGCAGGCCAGCCACCTGGAAGCCCTTTCAGAGACTGGGACTTTCACGATATGCACGGCACACCAACCCAATATTTTTACCGGTTATCTTTATTTCGTCTATAAGATCCTGCATACGATCCGGTTAGCGGAAGAATTGTCGAATGAGATGCCGGAACAG
>CANHUK010000240.1 GCA_947463755.1 Chitinophagaceae bacterium | reverse complement strand
TCGGCGGCGCTATCGACAAATTGTTCGATAAATACGCGCCGAAACAAGAGGAGGATTTTCTGGATTGATCATCCATTTCTCTGCCTGATCGCCGGCTTCTACTTTTCCCCGAAACGTCACTCCATCAATCATCAAGGATCAAATTGCAAGTATGGCAGGATCTTTTCCAGGCCATCAGGCGTCATGATTGCGATGCGCAGCATGTCTTCCTTTCCCGAAAAAGGTCCGTGCTGATCTCGATACGCGATGATGGCCCGGGCCAATCGATACGGGATGTACGGGTGCTTCGAGAGTTGCTCGAATGTGGCGGTGTTAACGGGAATTTTGTCGGGTGGTGTACGCTGATCAAATTGCAAACGAGGTTCTATGGATCTGAACAGAGAGTCGGCCAATCCGTAGATCTCCCCGACCTGTTCCTTTCGATGAAATCCGCCAAGTCTGTTCCGATATTTCACGATCCGACCAGCCAGGGTGGGTCCGATACCCGGCAGGGACTCCCAGTCGGCGCTATCGGCCCGGTTGATATCCATGACCCGTGGAGGAGATCGTGCGTCATTGGATCTTCTGTTCAGGGAATCCTTTCTAAACGAATTTTCCCGGTCGATTGAAGCGGGTATACGAACGTAAGGCAAGAGCCGGTCGGCCAGCTGTGGTGACAGACCATATATCTTCTGAATATCCTCCGGTTTTCTGAAACGGCCGCCCTTTTCCCTGAAACGTCGGATCGTGGCGATGGTACGGTCGGTGAGTCCCAATCGCTGCCATACCTCATCCCCTGCCTGATTCGGGTCAAACGGGAAGGGCTCTGCTAATTTTACAGGTTCTGTTATCCGTGCTTTCGAATAGGTCTGGCGGGTTGGGGAATACCGCTCGCGATTATTCAGTGGATCAGGTAAACGTCCAACCAGGGTATCGATCCGGAGATCTGCCAGGGTGGTTTCCTGCTTTTTACCAAACATGGCAGGGATCCACCATACGGAAATAAGCAGGAAAAGCAACACCAGGATGCCACTGCGCTCGGAGCGTGAGAACGTGAGGGCTTCCCGCCAGAAGGGTTGCCTGGATGAAGATGTAGACATCCAGCGAAGTTGATGGATCGGCCTGTTCATTCATGGGCTGATCAACGATGATGCAGATGTATTTTCACCGTCAGTTTTGTGTTTTTTGCAGGCGATCTGTTGTGTAAAAGCGGTAAAGGATCTAGTGCGGGGAGGCGAAGAAAATTCAGAGATCAACGACCAGGCCATCGTATGCCAGGGCGATGCCGGATGGCAGCGATCCGCATACGGTTGCATGGGTACCCAGCTGATGACTGATGTGGGTGAACCAGGCTTGAGGGATAGACAGATCACGCACGAGGTCAACGGCTTCGTCGAGCGTGAAGTGGGAGATGTGCGGAGTTTTTCGAAGCGCATTGAGTACGACTACACGCGAACCCTTGATCTTATCGAGCGATTCGGGATCGATGCGGTTGGCATCTGTGATGTAGGTGAAATCTCCGATGCGGAAGCCCAGGACGGGCATTTTCAGGTGCCAGACCAGGATGGGGATGATGGTCAGGGAACCGATGCGGAAGGGTTCGGTATCGATGCGATTGATATCAAGCTCCGGAACGCCCGGATAGCGTGCTTTTGCGAATGCGTAGTGGTATTCCCGCCGCAGGGCCTCTTCAGTGAGCTCATTGGCATAGAGGGGCATGGCACGGCCTGAGAAGAAGTTGAAGGCCCTGACATCATCGAGTCCGGCGATGTGGTCCTTGTGCGGGTGGGTGAACAGGATGGCATCCAGCTGGCGGATGCCGGTCCTCAGCATCTGGTATCTGAAATCAGGCCCGGTATCGATGACGATCCGCATGCCTTCTGATTCGACCATCACACTGCTTCTGAGTCGGCGGTCCATCGGATCGGGTGACAGGCAGACCTCGCAGTCGCAACCGATCATCGGTACGCCGCTGCTGGTGCCGGTTCCAAGGAATGTGACGCGCAAGAATTCGTTTTTGGGGTGTCAGGATTGCGGTTCGGCTGCCGTGGCGATCCGCCCCATGGCTTCTTCATAGATCCTGCGGTTGTCAGGCGTCAGGGTGTCGGGGTTGATGCCGAAGGTGGGGATGAGGTCGATGATGGTATTGATCCTGCCTTCCAGCTGCAGGAACTTATTGAGCACCACGACCTTTCTGGATTCGAGAATGCAGTAGCCGCTTTGGAAGTTACCGCGTTCGTAACGGATCACATATCCGGCATCTTCCACGATCTTTTCGATGCGGTTCAGCGTTGCCTGGTTATAACGGATGGCCATACGGGATTCGTTTGCGCAAATTTACGAAACGCAGAGGCTGGCAAGGGCATGAAACTTGTTGACATAGCCCTTCGGTTATGTGCATAAATCCATGTTTGACCAGTATCGGACGCCCTAGGGCGATCAGAGGCTAACGCCTCTTTTCCACGGAATGAAGTCGTCCTGGTTGAGGAGTACAGCCTTGGGTATGATTTCGCCACTGGCAGCCAGGATGCAGTATTCCAGGATATCCTCACCCATCTCTTCGATGGTCTTTTCACCTTCAATGACCGGGCCACAGTCGATGTCGATGATATCCGCCATCCGCCGGGTGAGTTTGGTATTGGTGGACACTTTGATGGTAGGGCAGACGGGGTTGCCGGTCGGGGTTCCCAGGCCGGTCGTGAAGAGGATGAGGGTGGCACCACTGGCGGCCTTACCGGTCGTGGCCTCGACATCATTGCCAGGCGTACACACCAGGCTGAGGCCGGGTTTGACAGCGGGTTCCGTGTAGTCAAGAACGTCAACCACCGGAGAGGTTCCTCCCTTTTTGGCGGCACCTGCACTCTTGATGGCGTCGGTGATGAGTCCATCACGGATATTTCCGGGCGAAGGGTTCATGTGAAATCCGGAGCCTACGCGTTCGGCTTCGCTGCTGTAGGCCTGCATAAGGCCGATGAATTTCTCAGCGGTATCGCGGGATACGGACCTGTCTACCAGTTCCTGTTCCACCCCGCAGAGTTCGGGGAATTCCGCCAGCAGGATCTTTCCGCCGAGGGCGACGACGAGATCGGAACAATATCCAACGGCCGGATTGGCAGAGATACCACTGAACCCATCGCTTCCCCCACATTTAACACCGATGCAGAGTTTATCCAGGGTCGCAGGCCTGCGCTCCTGGCGATCGATCTCCATGATCCCTTCGAAAGTGCGGCGGATGGCTTCTGCGACGAGTTGTTCTTCGCTTTGCGACTGCTGCTGTTCGAGGATGATCAGCGGTTTATCGAATCCGGGGTTATGCTTGAGCAGATCCGCTTTGAAATCGCTGACCTGCAAGTGCTGGCAGCCGAGGCTGAGTACCGTGACACCCCCTACATTGGGATGATCAGCATAGGCAACGAGGAGTTTGGCGAGGACGGCAGAATCCTGACGCGTACCGCCACATCCTCCCTGGTGATTCAGAAATTTGATGCCATCGACATTTGGGAAAGGACGCTCACGGTGATGGGTACCCGAAGGTGACAGATCGACGGAGGAAATGTCTTCACCCTTGCGCCATGCATCGAGGAGGCGGTGCGTGTATTCCTTATATTTTCCGGTGACAGCGTAGCCCAGTTCGTTGTGCATGGCTTCGCGGATCACGTCGAGATTGCGATTCTCACAAAAAACGGTGGGGATGAAGAGCCAGTAATTCGCTGTACCCACACGACCATCATTGCGGTGGTAGCCCATGAACGTCCTGCCAGCATATTTGGAAACGTCCGGCGGCGTCCATGTGGGCTGAAGGTTCCGGTAAGCGTAGGGCTGGGCAGCGTGCTTTACATTTTCGGTGGACATGCGGCCGCCCACGGGGATATCTGCCTGTGCGGTACCTACCAGAACGCCGTACATGATGACCTCATCGCCGGCCTGCATAGGTGTCTGAAAGAATTTATGCTTGGCCGGAATGACTTCCTGCATGGTGTAGTCCTGTCCTTCGAAAGAGACGGTTTCACCGGCGGCGAGATCCGTAAGGGCGACGATGACATTGTCGGCCGGATGTACTTTGAGTACCCTGTGTTTCATGAGAATAGGTTGTATCAAGGTCTAATGTGCTGACAGTCGGGCGATTGCCTGCAAGGTTCCGAGTTCGAGTATCGATTCCACCTGACCGGTCACCGATCCGATGATGGCTGCCGCAGTTCCCATGTCAGCTCCCCAGAGATCTGTGTTATTGAATGCGTTTTGCACCAGCGTTGTCATATCCCTGTGGGATGCCCAAAGGTCGGCATAAAATGCAGAAAATTCATCCTGCACTTCATATT
>CANHUK010000239.1 GCA_947463755.1 Chitinophagaceae bacterium | reverse complement strand
TGGAAACCGGTCTGCCGGCGGAGCTGCCCGAACAACTGCTCCAGGGTGATGTCCTTTGCCCGGAGAGAGACCTTCTGCGCATAACCCGTGGCGCCCACCTGCAGACAGGTGGCCAACAGGAGCAATGCCGTGAGATTCATGACCCTTACGTGCCGCTTTTCTTTCGCTTGCCCGGCCATACTTCGGCCGGGGGATGGAGATGGATACATGTCGTGATCGATTTATTTGTTTATATCACACTTTTTTTATATATTATCATTTCACATAAATACGCCGGCCCTCGACCCGAAAACGCACTTCCCCGGTCATCTCCATCATTTGCAATACCCGCGAAACCTCATCCCGACGCGTGATCTGACCCGTAAAATGGAGCTCCGGATTCCCTTCGAAGATCACTTCCGCGTCATACCAGCGGGCGATCTGCCGCATGATCGCCCGGATGTCGGCACTGTTGAAATGAAACCGCCCGTTCTTCCAGGCGATGGCCTCCTCCGTATCTGCCCGGTCATCTACTTTCACCGTTCCATCAGACTTAACCGCCGCCTGCTGACCCGGAGATAGCATGCGCAGATCGCCGCCGGATATCTTCCCGACCCCGACACGCCCCTCCAGCAGGGTCGTACGCACAGAAGCCTCATCCGGATAGGCATTGACATTGAAATGAGTGCCCAATACCTCCACCAGGCTGGCGTCCGTCATCACTCTGAAGGGTCGTCGCTGATCTTTAGCGACCTCAAAATAGGCCTCGCCCAGGAGTTCCACCTTTCTGTCCGATCCACCAAACACCACCGGAAACCGCAGCGTGGTTTCCGCATTGAGCCATACATGCGTACCATCCGACAATATGACCTGGTACTGCCCGCCCCGGGGTGTCCTGATTTCGTTATAAAGGGTGGCTCCGGGTGTATGCTCGACCGACGGGACGGATTGATAGACGATGCTGCCATCGGCCTTTTTCTCCAACTTCAATCCTGCCTGACTGGCCAGTAATCCGGGAGCCGTACTGTCGAGATACACCACCGATCCGTCTCCCAGTCGCAACCAGGCCCGGTCAGAACCGGGTGCCAGTGGACGTTCCTTTGTTTGGGTCAATGGTGCTGTCATGATCTTTTCTGCCGGTCTGAACCAGATCATGCGGATACCCAACCCGAGTCCGAGGAGCAGCAACAAAGCAGCCGCCACCCGCATCCAGTTTCGATATCGAGCAGGCATCATAACCACCCCGGGCGCGCGAAGTTCCCGCATCAGCCGGGTCCGCATCCGCTCACGCAGTTGATCTGCATGGCCCTCATCCTCTGCAGGAAGTTCCAGGAACCGATCGTCAAAGGACCGATACCACTCATCGAGCATGGCACGCTCCTCAGGCGTGGCTGTTCCGGACAGATATCTGTCGGCGATCCTTCTGATATGGGATGGAATGGACATGCGTATGATCAGATGTATCCCATGTCGGGCATTACACCTATGCGTCCAATAAAAAATTCAGAAAAAAACAGACATGAAACTGCGCAGGGCAAAACGCAGTCGGCGCAGGGCCTTGGATAATTGATGCTCCACCGTCCGGGGCGACAAGTTCAAAATTTCAGCGATATCTCGAACGGGCAGGCCCTCTTCCCGACTGTACCTGAAGATGAGCCTGCAGCGATCAGGAAGCCGCTCCACCTCCCCCTGCAATCGCTCAAGCAGCAGTTTCTGGTCCAGCCTTTCTTCCCCCTGTGATGATGCACTGAGTGGCATGCCCAGTCCCTGAAGGATCGACGAACGCCTGCGGCGGTTGCGCATGCGGGACAGGACGGCATACTTTACGGCCACGGCAAGATATCTGTCGATATCTGCGATCTCCCTGCAATGCCGATGTGCCCACAGCGACATGAATACATCATGCACCACATCCTCGGCCTCCGCCCGATCCTCGAGTCGATGGAAGGCAATGACAAACAAGCGCTCCCAGAAATGTGCATAGATGGATGAAAATGCTTCCGCATCATCCGCCGCCAGACGTTCCAGGCATCTGCCAAGGTCGATATCAGTGGAGTTGAGCAACCCTTGATTGAAATTATACGTGTAAAGATAGGCGGCCGACAGGTTCCGCCGCCCCTCCATTTCGCCACTCAGTATACATCATCCTGTGCAAACACCGGCACCCGATCCTTCCAGGCTCCCCGCGTGAAATCCGGAAAGTCCACCGGACGACCCCCTTTCCGGATCGAGGCCTCGCTCAAGGGTGTTACGGCACTCCAGGCCGCCGCATCATACACATCCATCGGTGTGGGCGTACCGCGCCGGGCCGATTCCACAAAGGCATGCATCACAAAGAAATCCATGCCCCCATGGCCGGCACCCGAAGCATCCGATGCCCATCGCTTCCACAATGGATGATCGTAGCGTTCGAACCAGGCCGCCTGGTCATCCCATTGGTCGTGGGTCTTTGACCGCCCTTCGATATACACCCCCTTGTTCAGGTCCATCCACAGGCCCTTCGTCCCCTGCACCCGGAAACCGAGGGAGTAAGGACGCGGCAGGTTCGTATCATGCTGCAGGAGGATCGTCTCCCCATTCGCACATTCGATCTGGGTGGTGACCATATCGCCGAGTTTGAATGCCACAGCGGCATTGGGATGATCGGCTCCTCCTTTTTGGACGATCCAGTCGTGCAGTCCGCGCGACTTGGAAGCCATGGATGAGAGCTTCGTAAAACGATTGCCCCTGTTGATGTTGATCCAGTGGGCGATGGGGCCCAGGCCATGGGTGGGATAAAGATCTCCATTGCGTGTGACCGAATGCTGCGTCCGCCAGCGCGCCTCAGAGAAGGCCCGCTCCCCGAATTCAACACCGGGCCCGCGGACGGCCTTGCCGTCGTTGAATTTCACGGGGCGCAGATCATGCTGATAGCCTCCCTGCAGATGCACAAGCTCACCGAAGAGCCCCTGCCGGACCATGTTCAGCACCGCCATCACATCCCGCCGATAGCAAACATTCTCCAGCATCATCACCTGCCCGCCATGACGCTCCGCTGCGCGCACCACCTTCCAGTGATCGGCCAGCGTGACGCCCAGCACCACTTCCGTGCCGACATACTTCACACCCGACTCCAGCGATCCGATGATCATGGGCGTATGCCATTCCCATGGCGTGGAAATGACCACGGCATCAGGGCGTTCCTTCGCCAGCAGGTCGCGCCAGGCCTCGGGACCGGATGTGTATTCAACGGGTTTCTGTTGTGATGACTTCGACAAGATCTCGCGCGTCCGGGCCAGCATGCGTTCATCGATATCGCAAATGGCAATGATCTCGACATCCTTCCGGCGGAGCAGCTGACGCAAATGCACCTGACCCCGGAGTCCGGTACCGATCAGCGCAATGCGCAACCGGTCACGGTCACCCTGTCCGAATGAAGGCATCATGGGGAGCGTCAGGGCGCTGCCTGCCACCAAAGCGTTGCGGAGAAATTGCTTGCGGTTCATCATGCCCCGAACTTAACAAAGAAGCACGGAAGATCTACTGATATTTATCAACCGGTCAGACAAACACGCCCCTCGTCCAGAAAAGTGATCATGCATTTGACTGGATGCTGCCAGCCTGTATCGGATCCACGCATCAGAACGTCAATCCTTCAATAGCGTGATATCGGCTGACGGTGCCGGCAGACCGAGCGCCTCCACTTCTGCATAAGCAGCATCCGTCAGGACGGCAGTGGATAATTTCAAGCCCCAAGCCTTGAAAAAGCCAGACAAATTTCGACCAGATGCTTTGGACGCATTGACCATGAACCAGCGCATGCGGGTATCCGTCGTATTGGGTCGATTGATGTCGCGTCTGGCCAGTCGATGCAATTGATGATAGAAAGCATCGCCATAGGCCAGCTTCAATTGCTGGAACATGCACAATCGTATCCAGACACTCACCGAAGATGCATTGAAATCCTTATCTGATGAGGGTTTGGCGAGATAATTCGCCGCATTCGTCCACTCCCCCTGCGAGGTCAGACGGGTGGGAATGACCCCGAGCGCTTTCTCCACGGCGATGCTGTAAATGTTCACTGTCACTTCCGTAAGTTCGCTCCAGGTCCAACTCCCCTGCTGGTGCATGTGGCCAAGCTCATGCCAGGGCCCCCAGGTCAGATTAGACGCCTTCAAAATAGCAGACACCGCATCACTGCTGCGATACCAGGTCCGGTAGAAGGTGGCCGCCATGTAGTAATCCGGATGGTCGGACTCCGTCAGCAGGATGCGGTGCATGTTGGGCTGATCCAGCGGATCGGTCCCGAACTGCCCGCTGATGCTGTCCTCTACCCGGATCAC
>CANHUK010000238.1 GCA_947463755.1 Chitinophagaceae bacterium | reverse complement strand
TGACCGTCCTCAAATTACGGATTTATGCCCTGGTATTTTTTCCCGGTATTTATCATGTGGATCGGGTCGGAGATCTTGCTCGGGCGGCTCAGAAGATCCGGTGATGGATCGGCTTCCGGACGCGACAGTTCCACCCTGCGCATGATCTGGCTGACGCTGCTGCCTTCCATTTTCCTGGCGGTGCTGGTATCGACACGCACCCGACAACCCATCTGCCTCTGTGATCATTTCGAGGATGTTGGATTGTTCGTTATGATGGCGGGCATTGTGCTGCGCCTCCTCGTGGTGCGTTCGATGGGGCGTTCCTTCACGGTCGATGTATCCATCGTACCGGCTCACGAACTCCACACCAAAGGCTTTCACCGGTATGTCCGTCATCCTTCGTATGCCTTTTCTTTGTTGACATTTCTGGGTTTCGGATGTGTGCTGAACAATGTATGGTCGCTCATGCTGGTCATGGTGCCCGTCTTCATGGCTTTCCGTCATCGGATCATCGTGGAAGAAGCCGTGTTGACGGATCATTTCGGAGAGGCGTATCGAACCTATGCAGCCCGCACGCACAAGCTGATCCTTTTTATTTATTGAACGGCGCCCTGCAGATGACACAGCTGCCTCCTTTTAGCCCACCCGGATTGTTCGACGATGCCAATACTTCAATTGGCCATCATCCGGACCTTTCGATCCTCATGGAGGATACTGCTGACCTTCCGGTTACAACCCATGAGCGGAGCATCACTTACGGGGAAGCACATACGAAGTTTGGTCCGATCTTTCTCGCTGCTTCTGATGCGGGCATCTGCCGGGCGTCTTTCGGATGTATCCTTGCATCAGAGCTCGAGGCTCTTCATATTTATTTTCCCGACTTCCTAATGGTACCGGGCAGTCATCCCACTTTTGATCTTTTTCTTTCCGTGTTGAAGGAGGATCTTCCTGCCAGTGGTCTCCATATTCCGGTGCATTTGCGGGGGACGGCCTTCCAGCTGTTGGTCTGGCGGGCATTGACGGCGATCCCTTTTGGGATGCGCGTGACCTATGCAGACCTTGCCCGTGCCATCGGCAGGCCGGATGCCGCGCGGGCAGTGGGTACGGCTATCGGGCGCAATCCGGTAGCCTGGCTCATCCCCTGTCATCGAGTCGTGCACACGGGCGGCCGGATAGGCCATTACATGTGGGGGCCGGAACGTAAGCGGGCGATCCTCGCCTGGGAGGCGGGCGTGATCAGGCCTGTTGAATGAAGGCTTCCATGATGCGCATGGAGGCGATGGCGTCGTCGGCTGAGCAGGGGTTATCGCCGATCCCTTTGAAATATGCTGTCACTTGTTCGATCATCGGTTGCTGGATATGATCGGGGTGTTCGAAATTGACGGCCATCTTGACACCCTGACGGGTGATCTCCACCCGGTTGCCGAAGAAATGGAAGACGAGTTTGCCGGTCGTCCCCTGGATCTCGCATACATCTTCTGCATGGGCTTCATTGACCGTGAAGGCCCACTGACCTGTGAACAGGACACCATTGTCAAAGACCATGCTGCCACAGACGGCGTCGCGCGCGGGGTAGCTGCCGGCCTGGTTGATACCAAAGCCTTGAAAGGCAGTTACCTTCCCGAAAAAGTGCAGCATGAGATCGAGCTGATGCGGTGCCAGGTCGTAGAAATGTCCGCCGGGGCCACCGTTTTCGGGGGTTACCCGCCAGCGGATGCGGGGGTCTTCCAGGGATTCCGGGCGGTCGGCCTGCAGCATGCTGATGCGGACGGTCCGGATGGTGCCGATCTCGCCGCTGTCGATCCATGATTTGATCTGCGCGAACATCGGAACAGCCCGCCGGTAATGGGCGATGCTGAGTTTCATTCCTGTATTTTCCGAAACCTCCCGCATGCGTTCGCAGGCTGCAACGGTGGTGGCCATTGGTTTTTCAACGTACACCGGTTTACCTGCGCTCATGGCGGCAATGGCCAGTTCTTCATGTGCATCTGGCGGGGTGGCAATATAAACGGCATCCACCCCGGGGTCGTTGATCAGGGCATGGGCATCATCATACCAGACCGGAACACCGTGGCGTTCGGCATAATCGCGTGCCCTGGCGGCATCTCTCCGCATCACCGCGGTCAGGGTCGAACCGCCGATCTTGCGAAAGGCAGGGCCGCTCTTTTTTTCGGTCACATCGCCGCATCCGATGATGCCCCAGCGGAGGATGTTGTCTGTCATGGTATTCAATCCGTTGATCATGGTGTGTTGGATTCAGAAGCCCGTCATGATGCTGGCAAAGATCTCAATGCCTTTCCAGAGATTTCCGATCCGGATGTTTTCGTTCTCGGCGTGCTGGTTGTTATCATGATTTGCAATGGGGACTGTGATGGGCTTCACCCCGAGGATCTGTTCGAACATGAAGAGCGGCAGGCTTCCTCCGAGGGTGGGTACTCTGATGGCCGGCTGCTCCAGCGCTGCATCGAGGGCCCGGCCGATGCGCAGGGCATTCGGGTCGTCCATGGGTGTTTTCTGGGCGTTGTAGCCGCCGGATCTGACGACCTGACAAATCCGGTCGTATGCGGCTCTTTCGGCATCTGTCGGTTCCTGTTCGGTGACATGAAAGCCCTGTGCCCTGATATGCGCGATGACCTTATCCTGCTGGCGTTTCCAGTCGTTTCCGGCCACCAGGCGCATGTCGATGGATGCTTCCGCTTTAACGGGGATCACATTGGAAGATTTTGCGCCTACCCCGGCAGCGGCGAATCCGTTGATGTTTAGCGACGGGAGTGCGATGGCTTCGCTGAGCGGCATCTCTCGTTCCGGACGACGCACGCCCAGTTCCTGCTGAAGTTGCTTTTCTACCGGAGGTATGGCGGCGATGGCCTTTCTCTCCATGGCCGTGATGGGCAGCATATCATCATAGAATCCCTGGATGGTGACTTCCCCCTTTTCGTTCTTCATCGAAGCGAGCAGCCGGGCGAGTTCCATGGCCGGATTCGGGATCCAGTTGCCGTAATGTCCTGAATGCAGTGGTCTGCGCGGCCCGTGGACGATCAGGTCGATGCGGGTATCGCCCCTTACTCCATGTACAAGCTGGTGCCGGCCACTCGCATGTACCGGGCCGTCGCAGATGACCCAGGCATCCGCCCGGAGGAGGTCCTTGTACTGTTCGAAGATCTCCGGCAGGTGGTCCGATCCGGCCTCCTCTTCTCCTTCGAAGAAAAAGATGAGGTTGCAAGCGGGCGTTTTTCCGATCGCGCGCAGCGCTGCATAGGCTTCGATGATCGAGAACACGCCGGCTTTGTCGTCGGAAGCCCCCCGGGCATAGATGCGCCAGTTGGGATCCACAGATTTATTAATGACATCCCAGGCCAACAAGCCGGCTCCCTGCATGATGGATCCCTCCACTAGTCTGGGTTTGAAGGGATGCAGGCCAGTCGCCCATTTCGTGCTGTCCACCGGTTGTCCGTCGTAATGCGCGTAAAGGGCAATGGTGCGCGTTGCACCCGGCACATCCACCCGACCGAAGACGGCAGGAGCCTGACCGGGGGTGCGGGGATAGAGCAACTTCGTTTGTGCGACACCGTTAGTCCTCAGCCGATCCATGATCCACTGCGCGTTCGCCTTTAGTCCGCTCGTATCCGCCGCCACGTTGGGGATGGACAGGAACGCCTTGTAATCAGTGAGTAAGGTGGCTTCACGTGCGGCACGCCAATTCCGCACCTTCATGGCGGTTTCCTGCTGGGCGAAAGCGATCGCCGGGATCAGCAGGCTGATCATCCATATCCTTTTCATGATATGAAGATAGCACAATCCCCGGCTGCGATCAGGAGCGCAGCAGCATCAGCACCGATCCCGCCAGGGTCAGCAGGAGGACCAGTTTCCGGTAGGCATCATCGCGGATGCGGTCGACGATCTTCAATCCCACGATGAAGCCGGCAGCGAGCGCCGGCAGAAGGTAGAGATCGGTATGCAGACCCGAGACCGTGATGTTCTTCCAGTAAAAGGCCTGCAGCGGCAACTTGAACAGGTTCATGCAAAGGAACAGCCAGGCGGAAGTGCCGATGAAATCGTTCTTCGTGGCCCGCATGGCGATGAAGTACAGGTTGGCGAAGGCGCCGGCCAGGTTACCGATCATCGTGGTGAAACCGGCAGTGATGCCGGTCAGGATGGAGAACATCGGATGATGCGGAACGTCCTTTGATCTTCGGAATTCCATCCCCAGGACGATCAGGATCGTGACGATGATGATGCCGGCCATGATCTTTCGGAACAGGCCCTCATCCATGTCCTTTCCGACAAACAATCCGAGGACGATGCCACCTGCCATCCATGGGATGAGCTTCCAGAAATGCGACCAC
>CANHUK010000237.1 GCA_947463755.1 Chitinophagaceae bacterium | reverse complement strand
TGCTACCCTCCATACTTGACAGGGTCGACCGGCAGATCGTGTTCGATATGGGATCGACCAAGACCGACCTGGTCGCATCCGTCGCCGCACATGCGCGCAGGGGACGCTATGTGGCCACGCACCCCATGTGGGGCACCGAATACAGCGGACCGGCCGCTGCTGTTTCCGGCGCCTTTGAAGGGAAATCGGTCATACTTTGCGACGTGACGGACAGTGATCCGGATGCCCTGGAATGGACGCGAAACATGTATGCGGCCATCGGTATGCGGATCAGCGAGATGGATGCAGTGGCACACGACATACATGCAGCGTATGTGAGTCACATTTCCCACATCACCTCTTTCGCCCTGGCCAATACGGTGCTGGAAAAGGAACGTGAAGACGATGCGATCTTCGGCATGGCCAGCGCCGGTTTTGAAAGCACCGTACGACTCGCCAAGTCGAATGCCGACATGTGGGTGCCGATCTTCCGTCAGAACCGCGACAATGTCCTCGATGTACTGAACGAACACATCGCCCAGCTCCGGAAATTCAAGAGCTGTCTGGAGAAGGAAAACTGGGAATATCTTCAAGAACTGATCCTCGATGCGAATCGCATCCGGCGCATCATCAAATAAATTAAAACCAACCCTTAATTCTTTAATTTTATCACATGCAAACACTGACAAGCGAGTCATCCTCACTCATCCTGGAAAAGTGGGAGAAGCGTCCGATCATCATCTCCGGCCCCTGCAGCGCCGAAACGGAAGAGCAAATGGTAACAACGGCCCAGCAGTTGGCCGCCACCGGAAAGGTGGATATCCTCCGCGCCGGCATCTGGAAGCCGCGCACCAAGCCCGGCATGTTCGAGGGCATCGGTGCCAAGGGACTTCCCTGGCTGCAGCAGGCCAAAAAACTGACCGGCCTGCCGACGACGGTGGAAGTCGCCACCGGCAAGCAGGTACAGGACGCGCTGACTTTTGATGTCGACATGCTCTGGATCGGCGCCCGCACGACCGTGAACCCGTTCAGCGTGCAGGAAGTCGCTGATGCCCTGCGAGGTGTCGATATCCCCGTACTCATCAAGAATCCCATCAACCCCGACCTGGAGCTCTGGAGCGGTGCCGTGGAGCGCGTGGCCCGCGCCGGCATCTCCCGCATCGGACTGATCCATCGCGGATTCTCATCTTATGGCAACACCGAATTCCGGAACGCACCCATGTGGCACCTCGCCATTGAAATGAAGCGCCGCAATCCGGGTATGCTGATGATCAATGATCCCTCCCATATCTGCGGACGCCGGGATATTCTTTCAGATGTGGCACAAAAGGCTATAGACCTCGATTTCGACGGATTGATGATCGAAAGTCACATGGACCCGGATAAGGCGTGGAGTGATGCCAAGCAGCAGGTAACACCGGCACGCCTTGCAGAAATGATCGATGAGATCAAATGGAGAATGGAAGATGTTTCTTCCGAAACCTTCCATGCGGCCCTCGACAAGCTCCGCGAACAGATCAATCACATCGATGATGAATTGATGGACCTGCTCGCTCAGCGCATGCGCATCGCTGAAAAGATCGGAGAATACAAACGCAACAACAGCGTCACCATCCTGCAGACCAACCGCTGGAATCAGATCCTGGACAAGTCGTTCCATAAGGCCGACAAGCTGGGACTCTCCCGGGAGTTCGTCACCCGCTACCTTGATGCCGTCCACATGGAAAGCATCAACCGGCAGAACAACGTGATGAACAACTGATCCCTATCGGCTCAGTCTGCGGGCAAACAGACAACCATGCAAAAGATCTTCCTGTATGCCCATGCGATGTGGGCGGTAGGGGATAAGGCCCCGGTGCTGACCAAGACCGTTCGAGCCGTCCTCTATGCCCATCTGCAAAAATGGTCCGAAGAGAAGGGTGTTCGATTGCTCGCCGTTAACGGAGGGGCTGACCATATTCATGTCCTGGTTCATCTCCATCCGGCGCAGAACCTGGCACAGGTAGTCCGGCAACTCCGGGCGGAAAGCGCCGAATGGTTGAATGCGACCAGGCTGGTGACCGAGCCTTTCGCCTGGGAGGATGAATATGCCGCCTACTCCGTCAGTCCGAATGTGATCCGTCAGGTGACAGATTATCTCGAAAGACAGGACGAGTATCACAAAACCCGTTCGCTGGCAGACGAAATGGAAGTGTTTGAAAAACTGCAGTCAGGCCAATGAGCCGGCTGCACGACCTTGTAATAAAATGACGAAATCTCCCGTCGTCATGCGCTTCTCCGGGAAGCCCGTGGCGTATCATTTCAACGGCAGCCTGCGGTCACTGGCGGATCTCACCGATCCATCCCGTACCGTGATCGTGACAGACCAGCATCTCATGGAAGCGCACCGTCAACGTTTCGACGGATGGCGTACGATCGTGCTGGAACCCGGTGAATCGCAAAAGGTGCAGTCCACCGTTGATGATATCATCCGTCAGCTCATTGAATGGCAGGTCGACAGAACCTTCACCCTGGTGGGCGTCGGGGGTGGTGTCGTCACAGATATCACCGGGTACGCGGCATCGGTCTACATGCGCGGACTGCGCTTTGGCTTCGTGCCTACCAGCCTGCTCGCCATGGTGGATGCGTCCATCGGCGGCAAGAACGGCATCGATGTTGGTCCATACAAAAATATGGTCGGGGTCATCCGCCAGCCATCCTTTCTGCTTTACGACTACGAACTGCTTGAAACCCTTCCTGATACCGAATGGTCGAATGGCTTTGCCGAGATCATCAAGCATGCATGTATCCGGGATGCTTCGGCCTTCAGGCTCCTGGAACGACACGACCTGCACCATCTGCGACAGCGGCCCAACATCCTGCGACCGCTGATCAGGCGAAATGCCCTGCTGAAGTCGCGCATCGTCCGCCGGGACGAATTCGAGCAGGGAGATCGCAAACTGCTGAACTTCGGACATACGCTTGGCCATGCCCTGGAGACGTCCTATGTCCTTTCTCACGGACAGGCTGTGGCGTTGGGCATGGTGGCTGCCTGCCGCATCTCTGAGATGCGGACGGCCTTCGCCCATACGGACAGGGTGGTGGACGTGATCGCCCGCTACGGGCTACCTGTTGCGGGATCCTTTGATCCGGACAAGATCATGTCGGTGCTGCGTATGGACAAGAAGCGGGTGAGCCTGCAGATGAACTACATCCTGCTCGAACACATCGGTCGCGGCATCGTGCAGCCCCTGCCGTTGGAAGAACTGGAGGCACGCATCCGATCGCTGGCCTCATCAGGTCCTGCACTGGAGCCCATCGATCCTTCAAATTGATAGTTGAACCCGGGCCGGGGCGCTACGAAATGGTAGCGCTTCGACCTACACGAAAAGCATGCGATGATCGCCAAAGTATATCCATCGATATTGAAAGGAGAGATCCTCTCTCCCCGTTCGAAAAGCTCCATGCAACGTGCCTGTGCGGCAGCACTGTTACATCAGGGCATCACCCGGATCATTCACCCCGGGAAAAGCAATGATGATTTGGCCGCAATGGATGTGATCACCCGCCTCGGTGCGCAGATCACAGCATCGGATGATGGTCTGATCATAGAGAGCCATGGGGTGCATCCTCGTTCACCGCAGGTACACTGCGGCGAGAGCGGACTGGGTATCCGAATGTTCACACCCATTGCCGCATTGTCGGACCAGCCCATCGAAGTGACGGGTTCCGGCAGTCTGGTGACGAGGCCGATGGATTTCTTCGATGAGATCTTTCCGCAACTCGGTATCCGTATTGAATCCAATGAGGGCCGGCTCCCCCTGCGGATCCTGGGGCCGCTCCGTCCGGCAGACATCACGGTCGATGGATCCCTGAGTTCGCAGTTCCTCACCGGTCTGCTGATGGCATTCTCTGCCGCCGGCGCTGCAGACGTGACCATCCGGGTCCGCGGTCTGAAGAGTCGTCCGTACATCGATCTCACACTCGCCGTCATGCGGAGTTTCGGGATGAATGTCCCGACCATGACGCCTGATGATGCATTTATCTTCGAAAAGTTTTCAACGCCCCCGGCCGGACCGGTCACCTATGCCGTAGAAGGCGACTGGAGTGGTGCGGCTTTCCTCATTGTAGCGGGAGCCCTGGCAGGAGATGTGTCGATCACCGGTCTGCAATCCAACTCTGTACAGGGTGACCGTGCCGTACTGGATGCACTGACCTCTGCGGGAGGACAATTTGCCTTCGTGAACGATGTACTGGAAGTCCGCAAGTCTGACCTCCACGCCTTCGAGTTCGACGCGATGGAATGTCCCGACCTGTTTCCGCCCCTTACGGCGTTGGCTGCTCTGGCAAAGGGCGTGTCGGTCATCCGCGGGGTGTCCAGG
>CANHUK010000236.1 GCA_947463755.1 Chitinophagaceae bacterium | reverse complement strand
CCCACCCTTGGAGAGTCCCCCAACTCTTGGAGCGTACCCCCACCCTTGGAGCGTTGCGGGGCCTATCGTTCCAGCTGCTCCTGCATGCGCCGAACCCGGTCTTCGAGTTTTTCGGACGACATGCTTTCCCGCATACTGTCAACCTTCACCGGAAAACTGAATGGTGTCAGTCGCTCAGGATAGGTGATGACGATGCGCCCCCTGGTGATGCGGTCAAGCATCTCCCGAAGCCGAGCCTCCTCCATCTGGTGGTCGAAGACCTCCTGATAGGCCTGTCGAAGGAGGATGTTTCCCGGGTCATATTCCTGAAAGACCGAAAACAGCAGGGATGTGGATGATTGCAGGTGACGGGCCTTCTTTTGCTCTCCGGGCATGCCCTGGAAAACCAGCCCCCCGATGACGGCGATGTCCCGGAATTTTCTTTTCGCCATCTCTGTAGCGTTCACACTTCGCTGAATGTCCTCCGTCAGGTGCTCAGCAGAGAAAAGCTCCTGCGCATTGCTGTCATCCAGCGGGATGGGTTGGTCGCTCAACAGTTCGAAACTATAGTCGTTCATCGCGAAGGAGAACGTGATCGGATGGTGGCGACTGATCCGCCAGGCCAGGATGGCGGCCATCGCCTCATTCACCAGTCGCCCCTCGAACGTATGCACAAAAACATGGAATCCATCCTTTGTTTCGACATGCTCGATGAGCAGCTCATCCCGGCCGGGAATATGGGAAAGATCCCGCTGCAACTGCATCAGGGGCCTTAGTGCCAGCAACTCCGGTTCCTGAGAAAGTCCACTGCCTGCCTCTTCGAGTTTGATGCGCAGCATGCGACCAAGGTGCGACGACAAGGGCATTCGTCCACCCATCCAGCTGGGTACGATCGACTTCTTCGCATTCGATTTCCGCACCAGCACGGTCATGTCGCGGATCATCACGAATTCCAGCTTCCGGCCCGCCAGGGTAAATACATCGCCTGGCAGCAGTTTAGAGATGAACCATTCCTCGATCACCCCAACATGACCTCCGGTGATGAACTTGACCCTCAGCATCGCATCACTTACGATCGTGCCGATATGCAGCCGATGGCGCATGGCGATCCTTCGATTCGTGATGCGCCATACACCATCCTCCACCTCGAACTTTTTGTATTCGTCATACTGGCGCAGGGCGTGGCCACCATCCCTCAGGAAGATCATTACGGCAGACCACTCATCCTCCGTGATGTCCCGAAAACACCAGGTAGACCTGACCTCGTTCCATATATCCCTGGGAATAAAGCCATCGGATACCGCTAGGGTACAGAGGTACTGGATCAGCACATCGAAACATTGCGCTGCCGGTTGACGGTGTTCGATCGTCCCTTCGCGGATCGCCGCCTTGAGCGCGGCCACCTCCAACAGCTCCAGGGAATGTGTCGGCAGGAAAAAGATGCGGCTGATCTCCCCGGGCTGATGGCCGCTTCGACCTGCACGCTGCAGAAAGCGCCCCACACCCTTCGGCGAGCCCACTTGTAAAACCGTGCTCACAGGCCGGAAATCCACCCCCAGATCGAGGCTGGAGGTGCAGACCACCGCCTTCAGCGTGCCCTGGTGCAGGGCATCTTCTACCCATTCCCTCAGTTCCTGTTCGATGCTCCCGTGATGCAGCGCGATGGCGCCGGCCAGGTGCGGTGCTACATCCAGCAGGGTTTGATACCAGGTTTCACTCATCCCGCGGGTATTGATGAAGATCAGACTGGTCCTGCCCGAATCCAATATCGGCAGCACTTTTGGCGCCAGCTTGATGCCCAGGTGCCCCGCCCATGGATATTTTTCGATCTCGTCAGGAAATACCGCCTGCACCTCAATACGTTTGTCGGTGACCGCGCGGATGATGATGCCGTCTCCTTCGTTCCTTCGTGTATTCGTACCCGTTAGTAGTGGTGACAGCAACACATCCCTGGCCTCCTCCAGGTTGCCGATCGTAGCCGATATGCCCCAGACCATGCAGCCGGTGTTTGATGCTCCCGGGATATCCCCGGAAGCCGGGTTCCTGATGGACATGATCCTGCTGAGCGCCAGTTCAACCAGCACTCCGCGCTTCCCTCCGATCAGTTCATGCCATTCATCCACCGCTACTGTCTCCAATTGTCGGAAGGTATCGGCATATCCCTTCTGGGCCAGGAGCAGGTGCAGGCTTTCGGGCGTGATGATCATCACCTCCGGCATGTTTCTTTTCTGGCGCTGCCGCTCGCTGGTCGACGTGTCTCCATTTCGGATGCCCACCCTCCAGGGCAGGCCCAGCTCCGAAATGACCTCTTCCATCGCCCGGCCGATATCCTTGGCCAGCGCCCGAAGCGGGGTCACCCAAAGGAGCCGAAGTCCATTCTGCCTGCGCGTTCGCCAGTCGACCGGATGGGCATCGATGAACCGGATGATCGAGCCCAGAAAGACAGCGTAGGTCTTTCCGCATCCCGTTGGCGCATTGACGATCCCGCTGCAGCCGGAGATCATGGCCCGCCAGGTTTCCGCCTGAAAAGGAAACGGTACGCGATCCCGACGCTTCAGCCAGCCATCTACCTCCTGCCAACCTGTGGTATTTCCCGCTTCCAATTGATCAGGCATGCATTTTTTTATATGAGATAAAAATCGTATATTAAATAACTCATTCCGCCTGTTACCGACCCCTCAGGCATGAGGCTTGCCAAGCCCCCGGATCAGGATGTCTCCTCCGATGCGTTACCGGCACTCCCGTAATGTTCCAGCAGTCGTTTCAGGTCATCCAGGGTGTCGATCTCATCCACTCGCTTGTCGGTGCGCCAGCGGCTGATCCTTGGAAACCGCACGGCGATGCCGGCCTTGTGTCTTCTGCTTTCGCTGATCCCTTCAAAGGCGATCTCGAACACAAGCTCGGGCTTCACAGTGCGCACGGGACCGAACTTCTCCAGTGCGTTGCGCTTGACGAAGGCGTCGACCTCCCTGAATTCTTTATCTGTCAGTCCGGAATAGGCCTTCGCAAAGACCACCAGCCGATCCCCATCCTTCAGTGCGAAGGTGTAATCTGTATATAGATTGCTGCGACGCCCGTGCCCCTTTTGCGCATACACCATGACCGCATCCACGGTCATAGGTTCCAGTTTCCATTTCCACCAGTCGCCCCGACGACGTCCTGCCTGATAGACCGAGTTCATCCGTTTGATCATCAAGCCCTCACTTCCGCGTTCACGTGCTTCACGCCTGCGCAGGGTCAATGACTCCCAGTCGTCGAATGCGACCGTCTCGGAGCATTGCAACCCGGGATGACCTACGCTGCTGACCAGATCGACCAGGATGGACCTGCGCTCCAAGAAGGTCTTTGTTCTCAGGTCCTCACCACCGAATTCCAGCAGATCGAAGGCCATGAAGCCCACCGGCGCCTCCTTCAGGAGCCGGGCACTCAGCCGCGTGCGTCCGATGCGGGTCTGTAGCACCGAAAAGGGGAGGGGTCTGCCATCCCGCATCGCCATGATCTCCCCATCCAGTACGGTTCCGTCGGGAAGGCTTGTCCGCCATGACTCGAATTCAGGAAATTTCTCCGTCATCAATTCCTCTCCGCGGCTCCACACAGACCAGGTGCCCGACCTCAGGATTACCTGCCCCCGGATGCCATCCCATTTCCATTCGGCATGCCATTCGGAAGGATGTCCGAGAGACCCCGGCTCACCCTCCACGGGGTATGCCAGGAAAAAGGGGTAGGGTCTGGACAGGTCAAATGACCGGCCCTCGCCCCGCAGCATCGCATCTGCATCCATGGTGGCAGGATCCCAATCACCGCTGATGCGGTGCGCGATCACGGCAGGCTCCGTGTCGTAGACACGCGCAAGGGCTTGTATGACCAGCTGCGCCGACACGCCCACACGGAAACCACCCGTAAGCAGTTTATTGAAAACAAATTTTTGGCCACCATCCATCTTCGACCAGGCTTCCCGAATGCATACCCCCTTCTCCTCGTCAGACATCTCCTGCATGCCATGTAACATCTTCATGTAATCACTCAGGTCGCCCTCAGGCCGGCCATCACCATTCGATGCATCGAGCAGTGCCAGGGTCTCGGCAAGGTCGCCGACATGATGATAGCTTTCCTCGAACAGCCATTCAGGGATGCCCCGCCATTCGCTTAGCCAGGCGGCCAGCTGTCGGGTGCGTATCTGTCGTCTGAGTTTCCTGCCCGTGAACAACCCCAGGGTCCAGGCCTGGTCGCGCACCGGTGCCGATCTGAAATAATCTGCCAGTAGATCTGTTTTTTCCCGCGTGGCACCGGTATTCCCTAATTCCGAGATCAGTCGGGCAAACCGGCTGAAACCGTCAGCGCCGGAACCTAAAGGCATTGGGGATGTATCGAAGAGGGTGTCGCTCATGCGTCCGGAT
>CANHUK010000235.1 GCA_947463755.1 Chitinophagaceae bacterium | reverse complement strand
TGCAAATAGAAACCGGCAGCGCCACCCTTCGCAAACCAGACAGCACCCAACGCAAGAAACCATGAACTGGATCATCCGCATATCCGGCATCCTGCTCGTCGTAGGTACCACAGCCTCGATCAGAAGCCTCGGCCCCGTTCTTCCGGCCGATGTACGTGCCGAATACGACCAAATCAAGGCCCCACTCGACTACAACGCCGATGTGAAGCCCATCCTGTCCGACAAATGCTTCGCCTGTCACGGGCCCGATAAGGCTAAACAGCGCGCAGGACTTCGGCTCGACAAGGCCGAGGCCGCCTACGCCTCCCTGCCCGAAAGTCCTGGTAAGCGTGCCATTGTACCCAAAAACATAGCTTCCAGTGAGGCCGTACGCCGCATCCTCTCCCGCGACCCGGAAGAAGTAATGCCGACCCCGGCCTCCCACCTGACCCTCTCCGCCCGAGAAAAAGCGGTGATCATCAGATGGATAGAACAGGGGGCCGTCTATCAACCCCACTGGGCTTTCATCGCGCCGAAAAAAGCGGCGCTGCCCGAGATGCCCGGCGTTTCGAATCCGATCGACCGGTTCATCAACGACCGGCTCACCCGTGAAGGCATCACACCGGCAGCACCCGCCGCAAAAGACATTTGGCTGCGCCGCGTGAGCCTCGATCTGACCGGCCTCCCACCCACGCCCGCTGAGACGGAAGCCTTCCTGAAGGATAGCCTGCCCGGCGCCGTGGAACGTGTCGTGGAACGCCTGCTCGCCTCCCCGCATCACGGTGAACGCATGGCCGCCGACTGGCTCGACATCGCCCGCTTCGCCGACTCACATGGCTACACGGTCGACAGGCTCAGGGATATGTCGCCGTACCGCGACTGGGTCATCAAGGCCTTCAACCGGAACATGCCCTACGACCGGTTCATCCACGAACAACTGGCCGGCGACCTGATGCCCAAGCCCTCCAGAGACATGCTCATCGCCACAGCCTTCAACCGCAACCACGCACAGAACATGGAGGGCGGCATCGTGGAAGAGGAGTTCCAGGCCGAATACGTGGCCGACCGCACCAACACCTTCGGAGAAGCTTTCATGGCCATGTCGCTCGGCTGCGCCCGCTGTCATGACCACAAGTACGATCCTATCTCCCAACAGAATTATTTCGAGATCTTCGGATTCTTCAACAACGTCCTCGAAGCCGGCCAGATATCCTTCAACGACGATATCCCCACACCCGCCCTTCCCCTCCCCACGCCCGCACAAGAGCAGACCCTCAACTGGCTGAACGATCGCATACGTAGCACGGAAAAGTCCGTGGAAGAGGCTAAGATCAAGGCCGCTGCCGGGGCAGAAGACTGGATCCGGTCGGGAGGATATGCTGCACTGGGAGATGAGATCATCCCCCGAAAAGGGCTTGAATCCATCCACCGTTTCGACGGAAACCTGCGCGATGCCACAGACACCGCCCGGAAGGGTGGGATGGAACACGACTGGGGCGCAAAGGGTGACCCCCCCGTATTCACCCGCGGGTATCGCGACAGCGCCCTGCAACTCGACGGAGATGTTTATCTGAATATGCCCTACACGGGCGTCTTCCGCAAGGCGCATCCCTTCACGATCGGATTCCGCGCCTGGATCCCAGCCGGACTGAAGGAAGGCGTGATCCTGCACAAAAGCGATGCGGAAAGACTCTGGAACTACAAGGGCTACAGCCTCTCGGTGGAAGGATCGGCGCTGAAACTCATCATGGCCCACACGGCGCCTTCAAATGCCATCATCCGGATCACCAAAGAAGACGTCCCCCGCAACAGATGGGTGCACCTCACGCTGGCATGGGACGGATCTTCAAAGGCGGAAGGCCTCCGGCTCTATGTCGACGGTCGGGACATCCCGATGGACAACCTGAAGGACAAACTCTACAAAGACATCATCTATTACAAACCCAAGGAACCCGGACTTCAGATCGGCGGCTGGTATCGCGGCAGCGGCTTCCGGGGCGGGAAAGTAGATGACCTCACGGTCCACCGTCGAAGGCTCATCCCCTTCGAGATCGAAGTACTCGCCGGTCGGGCCGACTGGAAAAGGATTGCAGAAAAGGCCCCGGAGACATTGAACGAAAACGAAAAAAACATCCTGAAGCGATACTTCACCGAAACGATGGATACGGCGGTCGCGGCAGCCTCCTCTGCCCTCATGTCACTGCGAGATAAACACGCCGATACCATGCGCACGATCCGCGAGATCATGGTCATGGAAGAAATGCCCGTTCCGAAAAAGACATTCCTGCTCGAAAGAGGCAGATATGACATGCCAGGTCGCGAGGTGAAACCCGCCACGCCCGCCGAGATCCTGTCATTCCCCGCATCTTTGCCCCGCAACCGCTACGGACTCGCGCAATGGCTGACGCATCCGGATCATCCGCTCACAGCCCGGGTGGCCGTTAACCGGCTCTGGCAGCAGTTCTTCGGCATGGGACTGGTGAAAACCAGCGAAGATTTCGGGAACCAGGGTGAGATCCCCCGCCATCGGGCGCTGCTCGACTGGTTGGCCGTGGAACTAAGGACCTCCGGCTGGGACCTGCGCCATATCATCCGGCTCATCGTCACATCCGATGCTTACCGGCGTTCTTCACTGTCCACTCCGGCACAACGGGAGGCCGACCCCGAGAACCGCCTGCTCGGGCGCGGACCGGCATCGCGGTTATCTGCCGAAATGCTGCGCGACAACGCTCTTTTCGCCAGCGGGCTCCTGAACCGGGAGATCGGCGGCACCAGCATCAAACCTTATCAGCCGGCCGGACTTTGGGAGATCAACAATACCAGTTATACACAGGACACGACAGATGTCATCTACAAACGCAGCCTGTACATCGTCACCAAACGAACCGTTCCACACCCGACCCTGGCCATGTTCGATGCCTCCGATCGCAGTGCCTGCCTGTCGAGGCGCCAGCAGACCAACACACCCCTGCAGGCCCTGGCACTATTGAACGACCCCGCATATGTTGAGGCCTGCCGGAAACTCGGAGAAAAGATGACCAAGATCGAACAGCCACGCCTTGCGATCACCGATGCTTATCGCAGACTCACTGCCAGAATGCCCGCCACCACTGAATTACAACTGCTGGAAGAATTATACCACAAGACCCTCACCCGCTTCCGCACCAGTCCCGAAAAAAGCAAAGGATGGCTGAAGGCCGGCCGTGCAGCGACCGAGCCTGGACTCGATCCGCAACAGGTGGCGGCCTATGCTGTTGTTGCCAATACGATCATGAACAGTGATGCCTTCATCACCAAAAGATAACCCATGGGACATCACCACCACGACTCACGGTTACGCCTACCCGAAATGAAGGATGAAGATACGCGCATCGATCGCCGCGACTTCCTCACGCGTACCGGCATGGGCCTCGGTGCCCTCGCCCTTGGTCAGTTACTGTCGCCCTTCGGCGCCAAGGCGGCAACATTCGAAGAACGCTTCATGGCGGCCCTGCCGCGCATCGCGCCGAAGGCGAAGAAAGTGGTTTTCCTATTCATGGCCGGCGGCCCTTCGCAATTCGAGACCTTCGACTACAAACCCGGATTGTCGAAATTACAAGGCACCCATCTCCCGGATTCCGTCCGCCGCGGTCAGCGGCTGACCGGCATGAGCGGCAACCAGGCTGTGCTGCCCGTCGCATCCTCACCCTATCAGTTCGCGCAGCACGGGAAAAGCCGTACCTGGGTGAGCGAACTCCTGCCCTACACCGCCCAGGTCGTGGATGAACTCTGCATCATCAAATCGATGCACACCGAACAGATCAACCATGATCCGGCCATCACCTTCTTCCAGACCGGCCACCAGCTCCCCGGACGGCCGTCCATCGGCTCCTGGATCAGCTATGGACTGGGCTCAGAGAACAAGAACCTTCCGGCCTTCGTGGTGCTCGTCTCCAAAAATGCGTCAAAGGACCAGCCCCTCTACGCCAGGCTCTGGGGTAACGGATTCCTGCCCTCAGAGCACCAGGGTGTCCAGTTCCGGTCCGGTCCGGATCCCGTCCTCTTCCTGAAAGATCCCGAAGGATACGAGGGGGCCGATCGGCAGGAGATGCTCGATTATCTCAAAAAACTCAACGAAGTTCAGAACCAGCCCTGGGGAGATCCCGAAGTGAATGCCCGCATCGCCCAGTATGAACTCGCCTTCCGGATGCAGACATCGGTTCCGGGTGTGCTGGATACCTCCCGTGAACCGGACGAGGTATTCGATCTCTACGGGCCTGATAGTCGCGATAATGGCACCTATGCCGCCAACTGCCTGATGGCACGCAAACTGTTGGAAAAAGACGTTCGCTTCGTGCAACTCTATCACCAGGGATGGGATCACCATGGCAGCCTGCCCAAGGGCATGGAATATCAATGTAAACAGATCGAC
>CANHUK010000234.1 GCA_947463755.1 Chitinophagaceae bacterium | reverse complement strand
GGAATGTTAGTCTATTCCTGCATGGGAAGGGCAAGATCCTTGAACAAAACCGAACTTTGGATGTTTATTCACGACGCTCCGGACGTGCCGGTGACAGGTAACTTTCTTTGATACAACACGCATGGCTGCAAAACTTGACTCGAAGACGGGCAAGACCCCCTTGTCTCGGATTCTGGATGTATTGAGACTGGACAAAGAGGAGATATCCTCGGTGTACTTTTACGCGATGTTCAATGGTATCATCCAGCTATCTCTCCCGCTGGGCATACAGAACATCATCGGCTATGTATTGGGCGGCGCCATCTCCACCTCTCTGGTCATTCTCATTGTGCTCGTGGTCATCGGCGTGTTCTTGACCGGATTGATCCGCGTACACCAGATGAGGATCATCGAAAAGGTTCAGCAGAAGATCTTCGTGCGCTACTCATTTGAATATGCACGCAGGGTGCCGGACCTGGACATGAAGGCGATCGATGCCTATTATCTTCCGGAGATCATGAACCGATTCTTTGACACGGTTTCGCTGCAGAAAGGGATCTCCAAACTGCTGCTGGACTTCCCGACAGCTACCATCCAGATCCTGTTCGGATTGCTGCTGCTTTCCTTTTACCATCCGGTATTCATTGCATTCAGTATTGTTACGGTCAGCCTCGTCGTCACCATTCTCTATTTTTCCGGTACACGTGGACTTCAGACATCCCTGGAGGAGAGCGATTACAAGTATGGGGTGGGCGGCTGGCTCGAGGAGATGGCGCGTGCGATCCTTTCTTTCAAGTTCTTCCGCAATTCCGGGATCGACATGCGCAGGACCGATGAGCTGGTCGTGGGCTACCTGAAGGCTCGTACCGAGCACTTCAAGATCCTGCAGCTGCAGTATTGGACGCTGGTGGGTTTCAAGGTCGTCGTAACGGCCATCATGCTGGCCGTAGGCAGTTATCTGCTGATCGACCAGCAACTGAACCTCGGACAATTCATTGCAGCGGAGATCGTCATCCTGCTCGTACTTAATTCAGTTGAAAAGTTGATCGTCAACCTCGACAAGGTCTACGACGTGCTCACTTCCGTTGAAAAGTTGAGTAAGATCATCGATAGTCCGCTGGAGCAGGATGGTACCATGAACCTGGCTTCCGATGGTAAGGGCATTGCATTTTCCCTCAACAATGTGGGGTATGTGATGTCCGACCGGAATGTTTTGTCGAATGTAAACGTGGAGATCCCCGCAGGTTCGTGCGTGGCGGTCATGGGTAGGGACGGATCCGGAAAGTCGACCCTGCTTCGTCTGCTCAGCGGAGTGTATCGGGATTACAAGGGCGGTCTGACGGCAAACGGCATCCCCCTGCGCGATTACTCGCTGGACTCGTGGAGGGCCCACACGGGTATTCTACTCGGCCGGCAGGATATTTTTTCAGGCACACTCCTGGAAAACATCTCGATGGGGGATCCCTCTGTATCCCCGGACATGCTCGTGGAACTCATAGAGGCGGTCGGACTGAAGGATTTCCTACAGGAACTCCCTACGGGATTCTCCACAAAGCTGGGGGCTTCCGGCAACCGGCTTTCCCGCAGTGTCATGCAGCGTATACTCCTCATTCGCGCGCTTGTTCGTGTTCCACGCCTGCTGCTGCTCGAGGATCCCTGGCGGGGGATGGATGATGAGGGCCGGGCCCGCATCCATCGTCTGCTGATCACCCGCAAGCGGAATTCAACGATCCTGGTGGAATCCAACGATCCTGATTTCGCCCGAAAGGCCGACATGGTGCTGTATTTTTCCGACGGCAAGCTAGAATACGCAGGCCCATGGAAGGATGACCTGCAGGCCATCTACCGTGACTGATCTCTAACCTCATTGACGATAAGACGACTATGACTCCGCATAAAACCGGCCATGACCACCCACTGCAAACGGATACCAGCCTGGCGGCCAACGAGGCCATCTTTATGGTTCATCACCGCAGCAAGATCCGGCGATGGTTCTATGTCGCCCTCGGCTCGGCGCTGTTCATGCTTTTCCTGCCCTGGACACAAAATATCCGGGCGCGGGGTGCGGTAACTACCCTGATGCAGGAACATCGCCCTCAGGAGATCCCCACCATCATTCCGGGCAGGGTGCTGAAATGGCATGTCCGGGAGGGCGACATTGTCAGGCAGGGTGATACCATCGTCCAGCTGGCGGAGATAAAGGACAGTTATCTCGATCCGAATCTGGTGGGCAGGACCCGCGAACAGCTCGATGCCAAGCGGTCATCCGTGGAAAGTTACCGGAACAAGTCTCAAACCGCCCAGCAGCAGATCGCCGCCCTGCGGGAGGCCATGGACCTGAAAATGCAGGACATGGAAAACAAGATCCGGCAACAGTTGCTGAAGATCAGGAGCGACAGTATGGACCTCCTTGCAGCGGGTAATGACCTGGAGATCAAGACGGCTCAGTTTCGTCGTCAGAAAGTGATGTACGACTCGGGCGTGGTGTCATTGGTCCAGCTTGAACAGCGGAACCAGGCCTATCAGGAGTCGATGGCCAAACGTACCAGTGCCGAGATCAAGCTGACGAACACCCGGCAGGAATACTTTCGGTTGCAGATCGAGCGGAATGGTGAACTCCAGCAATACCTGGAGAAGATCTCCAAGGCAGAAGGCGACCGCTATCAGGCCCTGTCGCAGGTTCAGTCCGGCACCGGCGAGATCGCGAAGCTGGAGAACGAGTTCACCAACTACACAATACGTAATGGTCTGTATACCGTACTGGCACCCCAGGATGGTCAGGTCGTCAAGGCCAAGAAGGCGGGTATCGGCGAGATCCTGAAGGAAGGGGAGATGATCGCCGAGATCGTCCCCACCCGGGTAGATTATGCCATCGAGATGTTCGTAAGGCCGGTGGACCTACCCCTGCTCAACATCGGTCAGAAAGTGAGGTTGCTGTTTGACGGATTCCCCGCCATCGTTTTCAGCGGATGGCCTGCCGCATCGTATGGTACTTTCGGCGGTGAGGTTGCAGCCATCGAATCCAATGTCAGCAGTAACGGAAAGTTCCGCATCCTTATCCGGGAGGCGACCGATGAAAAGCCATGGCCCCGCCAGCTCATGATGGGTACGGGGGCGCAGGGCATTGCGTTACTGAAGGATGTGCCGATATGGTATGAATTGTGGCGGAACATCAATGGCTTCCCGCCGGATTTCTACCAGTCACCAGACAATGGAAAAGCTGCGGGAAAGTGATGTTCAGTCTGCGCTGTTCGACTGCGCGGGCCATCCCATCACCCAAAAAGGAGGGTACATGAGATTTTTTGAAAACAAGAACATTAGGTCAGCATTGCTGTCCATTTATTATCTGATCCATGTGGGCCTTTCCTCCGCATCGGCTCAGCCTTCTGACAGCACCCTGTCTCAGGAAACCTTCCTGAACCTGGTGAGGACCTTTCATCCGATCGCACGTCAGGCGGCCATCATCGTTGATCGGGCCGATGCAGGTCTGGTCGCCGCCAGGGCGGGGTTCGATCCCGTCCTCAGCGTGGATGCCGAACGTAAGACCTTCGACGGCAAGTATTACTATGAGCACGTGAATCCGGAACTTCGCATCCCCACCTGGTATGGCGTAGAGATCGCCGGCGGGCTTGAGCGAAACCTCGGGGATCTCCTCAACCCGGAATTGTCGCGCGGCCGGTCGTCTTATCTCGGGGTCAGTATTCCGATCGCCAAGAACCTGCTGATGGACAAGCGCCGGGCTGTTCTCAGCCAGGCCCGCATCATGAGGGATCAGAGCCTTTGGGAACGGCGGCTTGCCATCAATGACCTGTTGCATGAAGCGGCGCTGCGTTACTGGAACTGGGTGCAGGCGGATCAGGTACAGCGGATCCTGGCTGATGCCGTGGAGGTCAGCCGTCAGCGATTCCGGTTGGTGAGATCCGGCCACGCACAAGGCGATCGACCGGCCCTCGACACCACAGAGGCCCTGACGCAACTGCAGGCCTTCCAGCTGGCATACAACGAGGCGACCCTCGATCTCGCCAAGGCCAGGCTCGAACTCTCTGATTACCTCTGGAAAACAAACGATGAACCCTGGTATCTGCCGCCAGGGATCCGCCCAGACAATGGATGGATCGCTGCCAGTCTTGCTGCCGGCATGACACCTGAACTCGGACGTACGCTGGAGACAGCACTCAGGGAGCATCCCAAACTCAGGATCCTCGATTACAAGCTCAGAAGCCTGGAGGTCGATCGCCAGCTCAAGTTCCAGGACCTGCTGCCGAAGGTGGATCTTAAATATAACTTCCTGACCAGTGGATTCGCCACGCCACTGCATGCGGGCATCGAGCCGTTTCGCAACGATTTCAAGTTCGGACTGGGCGTATCCATGCCTCTGAGGTTGTCACAGGGCCGGGGTCTGTACCGAGAAGCCGGACT
>CANHUK010000233.1 GCA_947463755.1 Chitinophagaceae bacterium | reverse complement strand
TTTCAGGCTCCCAGGGGAACACATCGATGGCTGCACCGGAGAGCGCTCCATCGTCGAGGGCCTTCCGCAATGCTTCGAGGTCGACGACTTCTCCGCGGGCATAATTCAGCAGAATGCTACCCTTTTTGAAGTGCTTGATGATACTTTTATTGATCAGATTCTTCGTCTGGGACGTTTCCGGCACATGCAGCGTGATGATGTCCGAAGAGGATACCAGTTCCTTGAGCGACCTCGTGGATTCGGCGTTTCCGAGCGGCAGACGGGTCACTACATCGTAGAAGCGCACTTTCATGCCGATGGCTTCCGCCAGAACACTGACCTGAGATCCAATGTTTCCGTACCCTACGATGCCGATGGTCTTTCCGCGTAATTCGTAACTGCCTTTGGCTTCCTTCATCCAGATGCCATCGTGTGCGGCCCTGTTTTTGTCAGGAATGCGACGAATGAGCATGATCGAGAGTCCGATGACAAGTTCTGCCACGGACCTGGTATTGCTGTAGGGTGCATTGAAAACAGCGACGCCCTGCTGGGTAGCGGCCTTCAGATCGACCTGGTTGACACCGATGCAGAAACAACCGATGGCCTGGAGTTTCCGTGCATGGGCAAGCACATGGGCGGTGACCTGTGTCTTGGAACGGATGCCGAGCAGGTGAACGTCTCCGATCTCCCGGATCAGCTCCTCCTCTCCCAGTGCCCCTGAAACCCGTCTGATATCAGCATATCCGGCGTCCTTAAGCTGTCTGACTGCTGCGTCGCTGATGTTCTCCAGTAGCAGGATGCGGATCTTCTCTTTCGGGTAGCTCGTATCTTTTCGGTCGCTCATGTGCTTTTTACGATGATTTTTAGCGAAAGTAATAACTTTATCCCTTTGCTAACAGTAGACGGTGTCATAGGAATGCAATATCCTTTCTCTATCATATTGGCTTTCTCCCTGTTATTCGCCTGCAAATCCGATCGAACTGCCGACAAGGAACCGCTAACGGAAACGCCACCGGTGGTAAGTTGTTCGGACAGATCGCTTACCTCTGACCGGGACAGAAGATCGGCCAGGAAGATCGCAGGAGCGGCTGCACATTATTATGATCATGTACTGTCCAGATCCGGATTCAATGGGGGTATGCTGGTATCCTTCAAAGGGTGCATCATATACGAGAAATACAGGGGACGGGAGCACCTCACCGGCGGTTCGTTGATGGACAGCACCAGCGCCCTTCATCTGGCTTCCGTCAGCAAAACCTTCACCGGTATGGCGATCGTAAAGCTGAGCGATGAGGGCAAATTGAACCTGGATGATGCGGTGACAAGGTATCTTCCGGAGTTTCCTTTAACGGAAGTGACGGTCAGGCACCTGCTGAATCATCGAAGCGGGTTGCCTAACTATGTACATTTCATGGAATCCATAGGATGGGACAGGCGCGTTTTCGTGCGAAATGTAGATATCCTGAACACCATCAGGGATCATCGAAGCAAACTGGACATCGGAAGGACTGACAGGCGGTTCAATTACAGCAATACCAACTACGCCCTGCTGGCATTGATCGTGGAAAGGGTTTCCGGAATGCCCTTTCCCGCCTTCATGCGTGAGGTATTTTTCCAACCCCTGGGCATGAAGGATACCTATGTGTACACGTCCGTTCACCAGGCCACGGCGGTACCATCTTTTAATGTCTATGGCCGGATGGAACCCATGATGTTCCTGGACCAGGTATATGGCGACAAGAACATTTACAGTACCCCCCGTGATCTGCTCAAGTGGGATCAGGCGCTATATGATGGAAAGCTTTTTTCCGCCAAAGCCCTTGAGCAGGCCTACAGTGGCTATAGTTTCGAGCGTCGGGGGACCCGTAACTATGGATTGGGATGGCGATTGATCGATCATGGTGGCGGCAGGAAGATCATCTATCACAACGGTTGGTGGCATGGCAACAATACTGTTTTCTCCAGGTTCCCATTGGATTCTGCAACCGTGATCGTACTCGGGAATCGGTATAACAGACGCATATACGATGTAAAAAGGATCTATACAGAGTTCCCGGGATACGGATATGCCATGGAAGACCCGGAGTGATCGCAAATGATAAGTGCACACCTATGATTATCCCATCGATGCAAACAGACATTCGGGAGGCGGCCGCGCTTCTGATGCCCCGTGGTGAGGATGTTCATAAAGGTGATATGGGGCATGCTGCCCTGCTGGCAGGATCATGGGGCATGCTTGGGGCAGCCATCCTGTCGGCCAGGGGATGTCTTAGGTGCGGAGCCGGTAAATTGACCATATTTTCGGAACCGGCATCATATCCGGTGCTGCAACAGTCGATTCCGGAAGCCATCTTTCAGATTGCTGATTTCAGGGAGTGGCGGTTCCGGCTTGCTGAAAGACATTACAATGCCGTTGCTTATGGGCCCGGTATCGGATGGCCTGATGATCATTTAGACATGCTGGGCGCATTGTTCAATTGCGGATGTCCACTGGTGATCGATGCCGATGGGCTCAACCAGCTGGCGAGATCCAAACATACATTGTTGTCGAAACTGCCGCCGCTTACGATCCTTACGCCACATGCTGAGGAATACCGGCGACTATTCACTGGGATGGATGACCCGGCAGAGGTTGCACGATGTTACGGGATCATCCTGGTGATGAAAGGAAGGAACAGCAGGGTAATTGGTCCCGACGGAACGATCTATGTAAATATGTCCGGAAATCCGGGGATGGCGACAGCGGGGTCAGGTGATGTGCTCACCGGCATGATCCTGGGGTTATTGGCCAGAGGTTACGATCCTTTATCAGCCGCACGACTCGGGGTTTTTCTGCATGGACGGGCGGGAGATCTCGCATCGGATCATTTTGGAGAGGAATCCCTGATGGCAGGAGACCTGCCCACTTTCATAGGTGAAGCATACAAAGAATTGACTGACACGCTAAAATAGATGTCAGACGATTGTGAATTTAGGCTGAATAGCCTATTTTTGCCGCCTTATTGTTAAAGATACATGCCCGCTGAAGGTAAGTCTGTTCATTATAAAACCGTTTATGAGTAACATTATCTATTTGATTCCCGCCATGGGTGTGCTCGGACTGGTGTACACGCTTTGGAAATTCAACTGGGTATCCAAGCAGGATGCCGGCAATGATCGGATGAAGGAGATCAGCACCTACATCGCAGAAGGAGCCATGGCCTTTCTGAGGGCTGAGTGGAAGATCCTCGGATATTTCGTGGCGTTGGTTTCAGTATTGCTGGCCGTCATGGCCATGGCGAATCCCACTTCGCACTGGTCCATCTCCATTGCATTCATCATCGGTGCCGTTTTTAGTGCAACCGCTGGCTACATCGGCATGAAAGTGGCCACACGGGCAAATGTGAGAACAGCACATGCCGCGCGCACGAGTCTGAGTCGCGCCCTGCAGGTATCCTTCACCGGAGGTGCAGTTATGGGACTTGGTGTGGCTGGTTTGGCCGTACTGGGCCTCGGCGGACTGTTCATCATCCTGAAGATGATCTTCGCTCCTGATGCCCCAGTGAACTCACACGAGATGTTGCAAACGATCGAGGTGCTGACCGGCTTTTCACTTGGAGCGGAATCGATTGCGCTCTTCGCACGTGTAGGCGGAGGCATCTACACCAAAGCTGCTGACGTAGGCGCCGACCTCGTGGGTAAGGTAGAAGCCGGAATTCCGGAAGACGACCCCAGGAATCCTGCAACCATTGCAGACAACGTAGGTGACAACGTAGGAGACGTAGCCGGTATGGGTGCAGACCTTTTCGGTTCTTATGTTGCCACTGTACTCGCCACTATGGTACTTGGTCAGGAAACCATTTCCAACGACGAGTTTGGTGGTATGGCCCCCATTCTGCTCCCCATGCTGATTGCGGGACTGGGCATCATCTTCTCCATCATTGGTACGTGGTTCGTAAAAGTCAGCGACAGCGCGGGCATCAACACTGCCAGTGTTCAGAAGGCCCTGAACCTTGGAAACTGGGGTTCCATTGTACTGACTGCTGTGGCCTCCGTAGCCCTTGTCAATTATCTGATGCCGGAAACCATGATGCTGCGTGATGAGGAGTTCACCAAATGGGGTGTGCTCGGCGCGATCGCTGTAGGTCTCGTGGTGGGTACACTCATGAGCATCATTACCGAATACTATACGGCCATGGGCAAGCGCCCGGTGCTGTCCATCGTTCGCCAGTCTGGTACCGGCCATGCAACCAACGTCATTGGTGGTCTGGCTGTGGGGATGGAATCTACCTTCCTCCCGATCCTGGTACTTGCCGGAGGCATTTGGGGATCATTCGAATGCGCAGGACTCTATGGTGTGGCCATTGCGGCCGCAGGCATGATGGCGACCACCGCTATGCAGCTGGCGATCGACGCCTTCGGCCCCATCGCCGATAACGCTGGTGGTATCGCAGAAATGAGTGAGCTTCCCAAG
>CANHUK010000232.1 GCA_947463755.1 Chitinophagaceae bacterium | reverse complement strand
TTGTCTTGTTCCTCATTGTCGCTGGCATCTTCTTGTTGATGAAATGAAGGCCTGAAAACAAGACGATAAGGTTGATCAAGATCGCACGACCACTGGCCACTTCTATCTCCCGATAGTCGGTGAAAATGTCCCGGAAGTCGTGTTAATTCTTCGAGATCGTTTGCATCAAGAAATGCATTCAATCTGATAAAAAATTTTTTTGCCCTTAGCTTTCCCAGTCGTCTGACAGAAAGATCATAGTTTTCGGAAAGGTGTTTGAGCCAGACATTCGAGAAGCGAACTTCCATTACAAAATTAGGTATTATTGACCATTGACCATTATGAACGGAAATGGTACAAAATTCCCATGCCTGACGCGGAGGACAAGGTGAAGAAAACACTAGCCAGGGAGAAAAAAACCTATTGAAGACGATTTTTTGACGCGAAGCCACGAAGGCGCGAGGACAATTGCCTCCGCGCCTTCTTGACTTAGCGGTGAATGGATCAGTCGTTGAGTTTGAGTACGGCGAGGAAGGCCTCCTGGGGTACTTCCACGTTGCCGATCTGGCGCATGCGCTTCTTACCTTCCTTCTGCTTCTCGAGGAGTTTACGCTTACGGGAGATATCGCCTCCGTAACACTTGGCGGTCACGTCTTTGCGCATCGCGGAGATGTTTTCGCGGGCAACGACCTTGGCGCCGATGGCGGCCTGGATGGCGATCTGGAATTGCTGACGGGGCAGCAGTTCCTTCAGCTTCTCGCATAACCTACGGCCGAAGTCCTGCGCACGGGAGCGGTGTATCAGCGCGCTGAGGGCATCGACCTTATCGCCGTTCAGAACGATGTCCATCTTCACGATATCACTCTCCCGATAATCGATCGGGTGATAGTCGAAGGACGCATATCCGCGGGTCTGGCTCTTGAGTTTGTCGTAGAAGTCAAACACGATCTCGGTAAGAGGCATCTCAAAGATGAGTTCCACGCGCGAGGGCGTCAGATAACTCTGGTTGATGAGGAGGCCTCGCTTGCCCAGGCAAAGGGTCATGATATTGCCGATATAGTCCGGCTTGGTGATGATCTGTGCCCGGATGAACGGCTCCTCGATCCGATCCATTTGGGTGGGATCAGGCATTTCGGTGGGATTGTTCACCGGCAGACGCTCTCCCTTGGTGCTGTAGGCGACGAAACTTACGTTCGGAACGGTCGTAATAACGGTCTGATTGAATTCCCGTTCCAGTCGCTCCTGGATGATCTCCATGTGCAGCAGTCCCAGGAATCCGCATCGGAAACCGAATCCCAGGGCCTGGGAGGTTTCAAGTTCGAAGGTCAGCGAGGCGTCGTTGAGCTGGAGCTTGTCCATGCATTCCCGGAGTTCTTCGAAGTCCTCCGTCAGCACGGGATAGATGCCCGCAAATACCATGGGTTTGACCTCCTCGAATCCCTGGATGGCTTCTGAGGGATTGACGAAAGTAGTAATGGTATCTCCCACTTTCACTTCCTTGGCATTTTTGATGCCGGTGATCAGGTATCCCACATCGCCGCAGTTGACCTCGTTGCGGGGCTGCATGTTCAGCTTCAGAATACCGACCTCGTCTGCATTGTATTCCGAGTCGGTGGACACGAACTTGATCTTCTGTCCTTTACGGATGGAACCGTTGAGGATGCGGTAATAGACGATGATCCCCCGGAACGGGTTGAATACGCAATCGAAGATGAGGGCCTGCAGTCCGCCATCAGGATTCCCTTCGGGCGGTGGGATGCGTTCGACAATGGCGGCCAGGATGCCTTCGATGCCGATGCCGGCGCGACCGGAGGCCAGGAGAATGTCGTCCGCCTTGCAACCGATGAGATCGATGATCTGATCGCGCACCTCGTCGATCATAGCGCCTTCCATGTCGATCTTGTTGATGACAGGGATGATCTCCAGATCGTTCTCAACAGCGAGGTAAAGATTGGAGATCGTCTGGGCCTGGATACCCTGGGTGGCGTCAACGAGCAGCAGGGCGCCCTCGCAGGCCGCCAGGGCCCGGGACACTTCATAACTGAAATCGACGTGTCCGGGGGTGTCGATGAGGTTCAGCGTATAGTCCTGCCCATCCGTATGACGATGCCGGATCTGGATGGCGTGGCTCTTAATGGTGATGCCCTTCTCCCGCTCCAGGTCCATATCATCCAGGACCTGGTCCATCATATCTCGTTCACTGATGGTATTGGTGGCTTGAAGCAGCCTGTCTGCCAGGGTGCTCTTGCCGTGATCGATATGGGCGATGATACAGAAATTCCGGATATGCTTCATAAGCGTGTGTGCGGGCTATCGCGACTTGCATGCCGCTTTCCCCGGCCGCAAAATTACATGATTTTAGCGGTGCCGCTGTGCCAAAATTTTAAATTGATACTATAGCGGGATTGGCTTATTTTCGTCACAAATCACGATCTCGGACCATGAAAGAACTCTTTGAAAAAGCGGTGGAGGAAAGCAAGAACCTGAAGGATCGACCCAGTAACGATACATTGCTGAATCTCTATTCGCTATACAAGCAGGCGACGGAGGGCGACAATGACAACGACCCGCCGGCCAACCCGTTCGATTTCGTATCCAAGGCCAAGTACGAGGCCTGGATGTCTCAAAAGGGCAAGACCATGGAAGAGGCGATGGCAGATTATGTCGCCCTGATCGAGAAGCTCAAGGGGTAAATTTAACCGCAAAGAAACGAAGCCGCTAAGTCCGCGCCGTCATTTGAGGGCGCGGATTATTTTTGCAAAGTCAGCTGCATCGAGGGAGGCGCCGCCTACCAATCCACCATCCACATCGGGTTTCGAGAACAATTCAACCGCGTTGGAGCCTTTGACGCTTCCGCCGTAGAGGATGGATACCTTCTCTGCAATTTCAGCACCATATTGTTCAGCGATCACGGAACGCAGCCAAGCATGCATATCCTGTGCCTGCTCGGCGGAGGCGGTGCGACCCGTGCCGATGGCCCAGATGGGTTCATAGGCAATGACCATGCCCGTCATCTGATCGGCTGACAGGTGGAATAAACTATTTCGAAGTTGTTCGGCCACGTAAGCGTTCTGTGCATCCGCTTCGCGTACCGAGAGGGGTTCGCCGCAGCAGAAGACGGGCGTGAGTCCGTTGGACAGGGCCATATCGACCTTTGATGCCAGCAGGGCGTCATCCTCGCGGAAGTATTCGCGTCGCTCAGAATGGCCAAGTACCACATATTTGAGGCCCATGGAGGCCAGTATTGGGGCGGAGACCTCACCGGTATAGGCACCGGAGGCTTTCTGATGACAGTTCTGCGCGGCCACGGCATAGCCTGACTGACCGGCCAGCTTCTGGCTTGCCATGTCAAGATATGGGAAGGGTACCGCCAGCAGTACCTGCTGCTGTGCAGCCGGGGCGATGCCTTCGGCGATGAGTTTGTCGATCAGTTGTACTCCTTCGGCATAGGAAAGGTTCATCTTCCAATTCGCGGCGGCGATCTGCTTTCTCATATTTATTTTTTGTCGGTCGGTTGATGGTTTTGAGTTTCGCGAAGATAAAGGTTCCGGATGGTTTCCAGGATGACTTCATCGGGTTCACATCCTTTGAATGCCATCCAGTTTCGAACTTCCTCCAGCAGCTTGCCGAGGTGGTACATTCCGTCCCCAAAAGTAAAATTTCGGATATACGTTGGCGTTAGTCCGGCATGCCCGTGCACGCTGCAGCACACACCCACGACCGTACCGGTGTTGAAGGATGTGTTGATCGCCGCCCGCGAAAAATCACCCATGACCAGTCCACACTTGTTACCAGCCGGTTGCCGTGTACCGGTCGACGGGTCGTACACCTGCACAACACCACCGCTGTTCTTCACATTGGAGGCGGAGGTGCCTGCACCGAGATTGCACCAATGACCGATCACTGCGTCACCGAGGTACCCCTCATGGGCCTTGTTGGACCATCCCATCAGGATGCTGTTCTTGATCTCCCCGCCGACCGTGCAGTATGGACCGATCGTGGTCCCGGGATAGAGGGCGGCCCCCATCTTTACGACCGCGTTTGCGCAGACAGCCACGGGGCCCCGGAGCATGGCACCATCCATCACCAACGCATCGCGACCTATCCATATCGGACCTTCCGAACTGTTGAGGATGCAATGTTCCAGGCGGGCGCCGGGTTCGATGAATATCGGATGATCACCGGACCGGCGAACATGGGCGGGGATAGGAATTGTTTGAATGCCGGCGGTCAGGTGCACAAAATCGTGCCGGATGGTCTCCGCATTGAGCGCGGGCAACTGCCAGGGAAAGACAGGTAATGGAACGGGGGGGATGCCTATAGCCATGCGCTCCCGATGGGTCAGGATTCCGGACCGAAGGTCTTCCGGCGGACGCAGGTATGTCAGCGGCAACATGGCGGTGTATGAATTTACCGCGTGGGCAGAAAGAAAAAAGAAGGCTTTAGGCCTTCTTT
>CANHUK010000231.1 GCA_947463755.1 Chitinophagaceae bacterium | reverse complement strand
GCAGGAAGCCGGCATCCTTCAGCCAGAAGGTCGATGCCCGATAATTATTGTCATTCGCCAGCCGCGTCAGGCGTGGATAGTCGGCCACCGTCCGTGTATCGATGCCCTTGTCCGGATAGTAGGCCCAGGCATTGCGGGCGATCGCAAACGCATTGGCATTGTTCACCAGGGCCACCGTCTGGATATTCGCCGCACTCAGAATGTTGATCCGGCCGCCGGCCATGCCTTGAAACAATACGCTGAAATCAAATCCCCGCGCCTGCAGGGAAGCGTTGATGGAATAGGAATCAATGGGATAATTTGGATTGCCGATGAAGGATACATCATTCTGATCGATGACCCGGTTGCCGTCCATGTCGCGGTACCGGATATCTCCCGGCTGCACGGCCCCGAAGGAAGGCCTGGCCAGCCCCGACTTCAGATTACCTGCCGCATCGAAATCCGTAATATCATAGAATCCTTCGGCGACCAAACCCATCTGTGCCCCGATCGGCAGTCCGGTCGTAGCGCTGAAGGCATTGACCGGCGGCACTTCCGCCTGTTCCAGGATCCGGTTCCGGAAACGTGCGTAAAGCCCCCCCACCGAATATCGCAGGGCACCGATACGGCCGTTGTATTGCACGCCCAGCTCCATACCGCGGTTCTCCACCCGGCCAAGATTGACATATGGCAGGATGCCGCCGAATACGCCCATGATGGTGTTGTTCTGCGTCACGATATCCGTGCGGTTGTCTCGGAATACATCCACGGTAACATCCAGATGCCTGAACAGCGACAGGTCCATCCCCACGTCGTATTTCAGACTGCGCTCGGGGCTGATGTCCGGATTGGCCTGATAGGATGGCATCAGTCCGCTGTTCGTGACCAGCGAATTCAAACCGGTGAGATAAGACCCATTGGACACGAAATATTGCTGGAAAAGATATCGTCCGTCGTTGGGCAGGTCCCAACCCGAGAGGCCGGCAGATGCCCGCAACTTCAGGTAGGTAATGGCCCGGTTATCCTTCAGGAAATTCTCCCTGGACACGACCCAGCCCGCTCCCAGCGAGGGATACAGGTGCCAACGATTGCCAGGTGCGTAGTTGTCGGATCCGCTGTAACCAAACCCCAGCTCCGCGATGTATTTCTCATCGAAGGCGTAGTGAACGCGGCCCCCGAGGTTCAGGAAATTGTAGAAGATGTTGTTGCCCCCGTTCTGGCCGACATTGTTGTTGTCCTGGTCCGGGATGAAGGCACTGGCGAAATAGTTCAGCGCGGCCGTGATCTGATGCCGTCCGAATCGACGATCATATCCGGCCGTCAGATTCATTTGCTTCCAGTCATACTGATCCTCGGCCGTCGAGCCGTTGGCCACCAGGTCTGTATTATTGTCGTTGGTGGTCTTGATGCCGTTGTTATACCGGGCATAGGTGGCCGTCTTGCTGGAGCGTGTCCGTGTCCAGGTATTGAAGGATACCGCCTGTGAAAGGTAAAGTCCGGGGGTGATGAAATCCAGTTTCTGCTTCAGACTGAAATTCGCCTGGAGCGTACGATCCTGTGTGGACGTCCATCCCAGCGCCTTCAGCGAAGCAACTGGGTTATTGGGGAACAGCGTGGTGCCCGACCAGAAACCACTGGTATCCCTGGCCTTGTACACCGATGATGGGTAGGACGACATATTATTCCACAACGCAGGACCGTTGAAATTGGGATAGCGGCGCTCCTCGATCCGGCCACCCAGGTCAACCTTCGCTTCAAAGATCTTGAAGAAGCTGAAATCCAGGTTGGTGCGGATGTTGAATCGCTGGATCTGCGCATTCGAGGTCTGGTCGTTGGTCGGAACATTGTATAGTCCACCATGCTTCATGTAATCCAGCACTACGCCATACCGCGTTTGGCCATCCCCCCCGTTCAGGACCAGGTTGGCATTCGTGTACCGGCCGCTCCTTTTCAGGTTTTCCGCAAACCAGTCGACATCCGTACCTGTCCCGTTCCTGAAAGCCTCCAGCTGTGGATCGCTGAAGGCGGGCGACCACACGAACCGGTTGCCGTTCAGCCGGTAACCATCATTGCTGACGGCCTGATTGAACAGCTGGGCATACTCCAGGGATCGCAACGGCTTGTTCAGGACGATCGGCTGCTGCCAACCGGTGACATAGTTGAATTTCACCTGCTGACGACTGGGCTGACCCCGGCGGGTCACCACCCAGATCACGCCGTTCGCACCGCGCATGCCAAAGGTGGACAGCGACACGGGATCCTTGAGCACCGTGATCTGCTCGATCTCCTCCGGAGACAGATAGGAAAAGTAAGATTGTGTCACCTGGAATCCGTCGACATAATAGATCGGACCCGAAACGTCGTAAGTGCCGCGCCCCCGGATAGAGAGTCCCGCATTGTCATAGCCCGGCTCACCGGAACCCTGCCGAACCACGAGTCCCTGCACTTGCCCGTAGAGCGTATTGGTCAGGTTGGCCACGGGCGTCTTCATGATCGATGCCGGGCCGATGCCCGCGCGGGGCAACACGGACCTCGCCGCAGGAACGGAGAAGAAAACCCCTCCCTCGCTGCCGGTTGCCTGTGCATTCACGGTCAGGGTGTCCTGTTTTTCCTGTGCCCGAAGGCCGGTCGGGGCAGGCGCGACGAGCCCCGCAAAACTCAGGAGGGCCAGCCAGATAGATGTATTTGGATGCATTGCTTTCAGATTTGTGTGGTGTTCGATCCGCTGTCCATTCAATATCCCGGGTTCTGGATCAGATATCCCTTATTCACCTCCGACTGCGGGAAGGGATTGAGGAACTGGCTGGGCGCCCAGGATCCCACATACACGACCCTGTTGGTATAATTGGTATTGCCCGTCAGTTTCACATTCGTCAGATCGTTGAAAGCGAAGGACCGGATATTCCCTCCGATGATCCCATTGCCGATGTCAGGATGCTTCCAGTGCTTCAGATCATAGAGGCGCGTGTTTTCGCTGAACATCTCGATATACCACTCGCGCTGGATGATGGCCCGCAACCGAACCTTGTCGGTCTCGGTCACGTTCGGCAAGCCTGCCCGACGACGAATGACATTGAGCCGGGCCAGTGCCTGCTGAGGCTGTCCAGCCTCGTTGAAGGCCTCGGCGGCAGAGAGATAGGCACCCGCCAGGCGGAAGATCGGGAACTCAAACCAGCGACGACCGCCGGCCTTGTAATAGAACTTGGCATTGCGTGCGACCCCGTAGCCCGGACCACTTCCGAAGGTGCTGTTGTTCCGCCAGTTGGGGTCGCCGGGATTTGTCCACGCATCCATCTCCCAGGCCTGGAAGCTGGCCTTGAAACGTGCCTCCATCTGATTGACCTTCTGGAGGTATTCGCTGAAAGGCCGGAAGATCCCCGTCGCCGGCCAGGTCTGCTCGGTGCCGTCCTGACGGTAATACTGCTCCGCCTGATGACTCATCAATACATTGCCCTGACCCTGCCAGTAACGCGAATTGTAGAACGCGTTCATCGGCAGCTCTCCCCAGTTGTCCGTCGCGCCGGAAGTGTTGATAAATTTATAGGCCAGGATCACCTCAGGATTGGATGGCAGGGAAGTCGCATTGCCGTAGTCTTCCAGCGGGTTACCGGTATTGAGGATCCGGTGGCCTCCGTTGGTTTCGGCCTCCGTGATCAATGCTTCTGCAGAGGCAGCAGCCTGGGTCCATAGTTCAGGGCGATTGGATCCCAGGCAGAGCAGGTTGTTGTTCGCACCAAAATCCAGATAGGGCGTACCGGTGTTGAAGAGCGGTCGGGCCGCATACAGCAGTGCCCTGGACTTAATGGCCATGGCGGCAGATTTGGTCATCCGGCCCCTGAAGGGGTCGGGCCAGACCGAAGGCAGCACCTTGATCGCATCATCACACCACTTCACAATGCTGTCCAGCACAGCCTTTACCGGTGCACGCGGAATGGCCATCTCCGCCTCCTCATTACCCTCGAAAACACGGGAAACGATGGGTACGCCGCCGTACATGATCATCATCTGCGTATAACGATAGGCGATCAGTGCGCGCATCTCTCCCTTGGTCTGGGCCTTTTCGTCCTCTGTCATTTCAGACACCTTGTCGATGTTCTGGATCACCTGATAGCACTGGCGGATGGGCGGAAAGTTGGCGTTGTAGCCGTCCATATCCGTGATCGTACCATTCGCGTTCATACCATTCAGGATGATGCCCCTCGAGAGGGTCCAGCTGAAACCAACGCTCAACGCCCCCGAGAGATTCTCATGGATCATCGCATTCCAGGTATTCGCCCAGGGCAGTCCCTGGGGCATCACCCGCCGGTATGCGTTGGCAATGGCCCCCTGGGCCTTGATCCGCGTGGAGAAAACGGAATCCACCGTGGTGGCGCTGGAGGTAGGCATCTGCAGGAAATCCTTCATGCAAGAGCTGGCCATCAAGGCGATCATCACCGGCAATATTAATTTATTAAGCCTC
>CANHUK010000230.1 GCA_947463755.1 Chitinophagaceae bacterium | reverse complement strand
CTGCAGGGCCTGGGCAAAGAAGTTGTAACCCAAATTCGGTACAATGACACCGATCGTCCGGGTTCGGGCCTGCAGCAGGCTCAGTGCCGCCTTGTTGGGCTGGTAATTCAGCCGCTTGGCCATCTCCTGCACTTTCTGTCGTGTCTCCTCACCGATCTCGGGGTTCCCTTTGAGGGCCCGGGAGACCGTAGAGGGCGAGACATTGAGCAATCGGGCAATGTCCTTGATCGTGATCTGTTCCATATGGTTTTAGCATGTCTGCGGGCTGCGGGCGACCAGCCGTCGAGGGATACCATTTCAGCCGGTCGCAACGCCTTCGGCGTCAGGAGACAACACCTCTCAGCAGTCCAAGGTTTTTGGAGATGCTAAAAGGTTTTAAATCTCCCCTTCTTAAAGTTAACGCAGGCTTGTAAATATCCCTCACACATACGACGCAAACGTTTGCGTTTAGATTTCAGGAACCCACGCAGCTTTCGTATGCTTAATTCTGCCCATATTTACGTTAGCATAAACGTTTATGCAATGTGCATGGACGTTTGGCGACCATCAAACCTAAAAACGGCTATATGAAAAGAATGAAGAGTACAAAGCTGCATGTACGGCCCTTGTTCCGGGGCTTGTTCATGGTTCTCCTGCTCTGGGTTCAGGGTACGACTGCCCTGATGGCGCAGGATCAGGGAGTCAGGGTTACCGGCTATGTGACCGGAGAAAGTGGAGAAGCCCTGGCGGGCGTAGCCGTCCAGGTGAAAGGTGCAGCCAACAAAGGAACGGTGACCGGCAACGATGGTCGGTTCACACTGATGGTTCCGAGTGAGAAGACCGTGCTGGTGCTATCTTCCGTGGGATATCAGCCCCGCGAGGTGGCGGTGGCCGGGAATCTGGATATGACCGTCGTGATGCAGGCTTCTGCCGGTAGCATGGCGGAAGTGGTGGTCGTGGGATATGGTACCCAGCAAAAAAAGACGCTGACCGGTGCGGTGGCCACCATCAAGGCTTCCGAGATCAATACGACCAAAAGTACCAGCGTTGTGAGTAATATTCAGGGAAAGATACCCGGCGTACACATCCGTCAGCAGACGGCGGAACCCGGGCAGTTCAACTCCCTGGTGAGCATTCGTGGATTCGGCACGCCGCTGCTTGTCATCGATGGCGTACCGAGGGATAATATGTCGGATTTTGAACGCCTCAACCCGGAAGATATCGAGTCCATTTCGGTCCTGAAGGATGCTGCTGCCGCGATCTACGGGATGAACGCCGATAACGGGGTCATTATCGTCACCACCAAAAAGGGACAGCGCGGACAGGCTCGGTTCGCCTATTCCGGCTATTATGGGTTCAAGCAGCCCACCAGTATGCCCGAAATGATGGACGCCTACACGTATCGTCAGATCCGAAACGAGGCCCAGAAGAATACTAAGCTGGCGCCGCTTTACTCACAGTCGGAACTCGACAAGTGGGCCGCCGGTAACGATCCGCTCTATCAAGACTATGATTGGGTGGGCAACACGCTGCGCGATTTCACCGCGCAGCAGCAGCATAACCTTTCGGTGTCCGGGGGCAATGATAATGTTACCTACTACACCAGCCTGGGTATGCTCGCCGATGATGGCATCCTCGTCAGCGATATCCAGAAATACCGTAAGTACAATTTCCGGACAAACCTGACGATGAACCTGAGTAAGAACCTCAAGGCCATCGCCACCTTCGCTGGAAAAGTAGATAACAACAATGGTCCGGAGATCTCCTATTTCTGGCTCTTCAAACCGATCATCATCGCCGACCGGGCTATACCGCCCATGGTTCCGGGCACGAACTTCGTGACCCGCATCCCACCGGATTTCACGAATCCTTATGCGCTGATGACCGAATCGATCTCCGGCTACGAGCGTTATAAGAACGTACAGTATCAAACACAGCTCGAACTGCAGTATGATGTACCCATGGTCAGGGGTTTGAAACTCGGCATACTCAGTGCCTATGACGGCAATAACAATCACTATTCCAAGCTGAGCAAGGCATACAATCAATATGACCTCCTGACCCAGGTGCCGACACTTCGTGGTCAAAACCGTTATCAGAGCTCGATGAACCAGCTCCAGCGCATGGTGTCTCAGGCCACCATCAACTACAAGCGGTCGTTCGGTACAAAACACAATGTGGCAGGAACAGTGGTCGGTGAGGCCCGCAACATTCGCAACGATGTGATCGGTGCTATCCGATTCTATTCCGATGTATACACTTGGGACGTACTCGATCAGGGCAGCCGGACGAACATGGAGAACAATGGCAACCGCGTCGTTCAGAAATATCTTTCGCTCCTGGGACGCTTCAACTACGACTACGACGGAAAGTATCTGCTTGAGATGGCATTCCGTCGCGATGGATCCTATCGCTATGCACCAGACAAGCGCTGGGCATTCTTCCCCTCCGCATCCGCCGGCTGGCGTATCTCCGACGAAAAGTTCATGCGCAAATATGCCAACGTCGTCAGCAACCTGAAGCTTCGCGCCTCTTATGGTATGATGGGCGCAGACGCGGGCAATCCGTTTGAATACTACCTGGGTTACAGCTATGGCGCTGTGGATCGTGGCTATGTCTTCAATAATGGCATCCTCACGGCAGGCATGGTGCCCCCCGGTGTGCTGAACGAAAACCTGACCTGGATCAAGACCAACACGGCGAATATCGGTGTTGACCTGACCCTTTGGGATGGCAAGCTCGGCGTCGTGGCCGACTGGTTCCAGAAGGACCGCAATGGCCTGCTCGCCACCAAGCAGCAGTCCGTACCGAACACCTTCGGCGCCTCCTTCCCCCAGGAGAACATCAACAAGGATCAGGTGCGCGGTTTCGAAGTGATGGTATCCCATCGCAGTAAGATCGGCCAGCTTAGGTATGAGGTGAGCGCCAACATGACCTATGCCCGGAAATACCTCGTCTATTCCGAAAGAGCGCCCTACGCCAGCACCATGCAGAAATGGAAGGATGCCTGGGGAAGTGACGGCCGTGTCCTTGGCCGCGAATGGGGTTATCTGACCGATGGCCGATACACCGATATCAAGCAGTATGCTACGGCGCCCCTGCTGGGTGGTGCCCTTGGCAACTCGATGATGCTGCCTGGCAGTTTCCGCGTGCAGGATGTGGATGGTAACGGTATCATTGATGGTAACGACCAGTTGCCGGATTTCTGGAGCGGTCAGTATCAGGGATTTGCCGGCAACCCTCCGCTGCAATATGGCGGCATGATCAATCTGGGATATAAGAACTTCGATCTGAACATGCTCTTCCAGGGAGCCGCGCTGTTCAGCATCGTACAGAGTCCGAATGACGTATGGGGTTACGGCCGCGCCTCCTATAACACCCTGTGGGATCGTTATGTGGATCGCTGGCGTCCGACCGATCCGAGTGCGGATCCCTATTCACCGAGTACTCAGTGGACGCCCGGCACCTATCCGGCCATGCGCTCCAGCTTCAACAATACCACTGATGGTCTGACCACGCCCGAATGGAGGGTCAACGCCCGCTATCTGCGCCTGAAGAGCATGGAACTGGGCTACACCGTGCCGGGTAATATCCTGCGGAAGGCTAAGATCAACAACCTGAGGGTGTATGCCAACGGCTTCAATGTATTCACAATGGCCTCCCCCCTGGCCAGATTCCTGGATCCTGAGCGTGAGGAAGGGGCCTATGCTGCCAACCTGACCTATCCGCTGATGCGTTCCTTCAACTTCGGCATCAACCTGAACTTCTAAACGACGCCAGACATGAAAAAAATCATCTATAGTCTTACCCTGGGCAGTACCCTGCTGCTGGGTTCCTGCAAAAAATACCTTGAAGTCCAGCCGCTGGACAGGGTGCCTGCCGAACAGATCCTGATCGATCCCAACGGGGTGAAGGTGCTCCTCGCGAATCTTTACAGTCTGTTGCCACTGGAGGATTTCAAATACAATCCGGCGCAAGGATTTAATTATCACCGGACGACCAGCCAGAGCAACTATGTCGAGCCCGGTTTCGGCACGACCTATTTCACCGACGAGGCGACGCTCTCGCAGGGAACGGGTGTCGGTCCCGTGGGTGAGGGATACTGGGGATATGGCGGAATTCGTCAGACCAACCAGTTGATGGAGCAGCTGCCCACCGTGGCCAGTCTGACCACCGCCCAGAAGGCAGCCCTCACGGCAGAATGCCGCTTCATCCGGGCATACATGTACTTCCAGATGGCCAAGCGATATGGTGGTTTGCCCATCATAGATAAGTCGCTGGAATACAAGCCAGGGACCGACAACGCGGAGCTTTTCGTCCCGCGCAGCACCGAAAAGCAAACATGGGATTGGATCCTGAACGAGCTGGAAGCGGCTTCGAAGGATATGCCGGCTTCCTTCTCCGCCGCTGATGGTCCGTACCGTGCCACCAAGTGGGCTGCCCTGGCACTCAAATCCCGTG
>CANHUK010000229.1 GCA_947463755.1 Chitinophagaceae bacterium | reverse complement strand
TCCTGCTTTCCATAAAGCATAGTGCCCCATGTTCACGTAGGGATACATTTCATAGTGTGCGACACTGTCGCGCTCCATCCAGGATTCTGTGTTGACCAGTCGCGCGTAGTGTACGGCATCCTGCAGGAAACGCGAGTCTCCGGTGGTTGCATAAAGCTCCGCCGCCGCCCATTCCATATCATCGGCCCATGTCCTTTCGTTGTATCGATAGGGGGCACCATAACTGTTTCCTTGCTGGAAGCCCTCCCTGACATGCCCCATCCGGTAGAGGGAACGGGCCGCCGTCAGGCAACTGGTCGAAAAGTCCGCACCCTCCGGAAGATTTCTCCAGATCCTGGCCGCTATGGCCATGGCGGCGGCGGATCGACCTGCGACATTCGATACGCCCGTGGCTTCACTCTTATATTTTCCGGTACCCTGTGGTTTTCCGGTAGCGAAGTAAGCTGCGCGGAAACTGTTGGGTCCCCATCCGTAATTGGACGAATCGTTGTAAGGCAGCTTGAAACCCAAATGGTCACGATCGTCTGCCACCTGGTGTATCAACTGGTCCGGCGCCGGGTGCAGCCGGTGTATCCACTCCAGCCCCCATTTTGCCTCATCAAGGATGTCCGGCAAACCATTGCGGCCCGGACGCCCCCATGCATTGGCCATATCCCCGAAAACATCAGGAAAGGCCTCCCAGGCCATCATCATACGGGCCGTCGCATTGCTGCCTGTGATCAGGTATTTGAGCTGGTCGCCTGCGTCGTGCCAACCTCCACGGGCATCGACGTAAGAGGAGTCGGGCATCGGTCCGTAAAACGAACGTCCGTCGTAGGGATGACAGATCCTGTCCAGGAATGGATTGTAACCACAACGCTGGGTCTGCATAAAACGGATCACTTCCTCGTGAACCGGCGGCTGATCCCCGATCCGGAACCAGGGGGAAGCCAGTTGGCCATCCTCCCGCAGGATCCGGCATCGTCCGGTGTCCTGTACACTTGAGAAATCAAGTGTGAAGACAGCCTTGAAAGGAGGCCAGGGCCTGAGCCCGGATGGTGTCGCACGCAGCGGGATCCTTCGTCCGTCGGGTCTTTCAAGTACATAACGGTGACGGGTAACCGAAAAATCAAGCAGCAGGGCTTTCTTCGGACCATTTGCAGGATAGCCAAGGAGGTTGACGCGGAGCTCCGGAGATTGCGCCTTCAGAGCCGCAGGTATGCTGCAAATTATAATAAATATAAACCGGAGGAATGGGGAATGCATGGGCTGATTTTGAATCGATGAAGCTTCTGGCGGATCAGCGGAAGAACTGCTTCTTGGCCAGGTTGAACAGCTGTCCCTTGCTATTGATATTAAGTTTTCGATAGATGCTTTTGATATTCGCACGGACGATGTCCACGGTGATATCCAGCTTGTCGGCGATCATCTTGTAGGAATAGCCGTCGAGGATGCAGTTGGTAACATCCCGTTCCCTTTGCGATAGTTTCTCAAAGTCCTGATGCGACTGATGGAAACTGTTGATGACGTTTCGGGCGATCTTCGGTGTCATGAATGCGCCGCCGTTGGAGACGATGCGCAGTACCTCCTCGAGCCGGATATCGAAACTCTGTTTGTCGACATATCCCAGCGCACCCTTCTTCAGCGCTGCGAAGATGGTTTCAGTATCATCCCGGATGGTATTCATTATAATGGCAGCATCGGGATATTTGGCCAGGATGGGTTCGATGGCATCCAGACCGTTCATTTCCGGCATGACGATGTCCAGCAGGATGATCTCGGCCGGAACGTCGGAGGCGAGAAAGGCCAGCGGGTTCTCAAAACTGTGGGTTGACTCGAATCCTTCGATATCGTTGACCCGCTTTCGGATCAATTCCGCCAGTACCCTGTCATCTTCCAAGATCACCACATTATGTTTTTTCATATCGTTGGGATTGCATCTCAAATGTCGAATCGCATGCGCACGGTCAGGCCGTGTCCGGCACGGGGGATGCCGAATTCGATCTGTCCGTTGTGTCTTGTCACTCGTTTGCCCAGATTGCGCATACCGTTGCCCTGTGTGCCAATGTCCTTCACGGACCGCAGCCTGCCGTTATCGCGGGTGAACACAGTTAGTACATGCTTATGCGCCGTCATGTATATTTTCAGGGTGTCGGCCCCGGAGTGTTTCAAGGTATTGTTGATGATCTCGTATAGGCAGAGCCGGATGTCGCGACAAAGGGCGCCATTGATGCGATAAGGTTCGTCCGTCTTTTCTTCGACCAGTCCACGGCAATTGGTCATTCCCAGCAGCGACTGCGTCATCTCCTTGACATCATCGGCCAGCGCTGCGAAACTGAAGCTGGCGTGGTTCATGGTGTTGATATGCGCCCGGAGGCTGAACAGCGATTCGTTCAGCGATTGAATGAGGTGGGTGTGTGAGGCGGTCCGTTCATCGGTTCTGGCGACATATAATGCCCTGGTCAACATGGTACCTACTTCGTCATGCAGGTCCATCGCGATGCGTTCCTTGAGCTGGAGTTCGCGATTCTTGGCCCTGACGGAAGAGAGGATGAACAGGGTCATGAAGAGCACAGCAAAGCAGATCAGGATGATCAGAAAAAGTCTTGATTTCAGGAAGGGCACGGTGGCACTGATCCTGACCGGATCGAAGCGTACCTGACTGCCGAAGGCATCAAAAGCCCGGATGTTGAGCGTGTACTCTCCGGGATCCAACCTGAGGATGTTGATGTGGGCTGCGCCGTTCAGGGTGATCCACTGATCACCATCGATGTTGTATTCATAGGTCTGCGCTGCGGCTCCGAGGATGTCCGGACTCGACACATAAATTCTCAGGTATTCATTTTGCGTGTCGAATGAGATGCGTCCCGGAGGTGTGTTCACCGCCTGGAATATCGTATCCTGTCCCTTGAACCGATGTATGCCCGTCACCATGCCCTTTTTCAGGCCACTGCTAAAGGGCAGACTGGATGGATCGATGATATCATATCCGTTGAGACCGCCGAAGATGAGGCGGCCGTCGTTCATCCGCAGCGCGGCCTTATAGTTGTATTCTGTGTTGATGAGCCCGTTGCCCCTACCCAGTCGATGGAACTGTCCTGAGACCGGTTCATAACCGATGATCCCGGAATAGGTGCCCATCCAGATGCGGCCCTGGCCGTCTTCCGCCATGGAAACCACCCGTGGATTGATGAATACCGAGTCCGGGATATGCCGGATGATCCGCAGATCGTTCATATCCACGATGTCGACGCCATGATCATGGCCGATCCACATCTCATTTCGGTGCTGACGCTGAAGCAGATCGCCCACCAATCCTCCGCGCAATCCTCCGGAGCCCCGCCTGAAGGTCGAGATGATCTTCAGGCTGCTGTCCATGATGAACATGCCATTATCGGTTCCGATCCAGTATCGTCTATGTTTCCGATCCTGCCGGATGACTCTTACCATGCCGGCTTTGGGCATTATCGGGAGGATCTTCGACCTTCCCGTTTCCGGCCAATAGCTGACCAGCGTCTGCTGGCCGCCGACCAAGAGCCTTTTCTCCAGACTATCATACCAGACCGACAGATAGAATGCTTTTGGCATTCGGGCGTCAATGTTCAGCAAGTCGATGGCTTGTGCTCCGGGTCGGATGCGTATCAGTCCAAGTCCCTCTGTGGCAACAAACATGTCTCGTCCTGCGAATGTGGCGTCATAGGCTGAGAACCTGTAAGACATGAGTCGCTCCAATCCGGTAGCGGGTCGGTGCACGAAAGTCAGCGGACTTCCCATCAGGATCAGTGTGCCATCGGGTTGTTCCAGGATCTTTCTGCGTATTCTCAACTCCCCATCAGAGTCATCTCCCTTTTCCTGAATGTGATCGGAGGGATGGCGTTGCAGCCGCACATGCACGAGGCCCTGGTTGGTGCCCATCAGAATGTTGGCGCTGTCAACGGCCCATAGATTCCGGAATTCGAAATTTTCCAGACCAGGCAAGGGTATCCTTCGAAATGCACCGTTGCGTTGTTCGAAAAGCTGGTTATTGTTGCAGATGATGAAACGCATGGCGTGCCCCGTTCCGGTCACGGCGCTGACCTGTTTCCCCAGGGTCTTTCCGAAGTTTGGGTCCTGAACAAGGGTCAGGGTGCTGTCCAACCGCATGGCCCGCCCGTTCGTCACAAAAAACACATCCTCCCCAATGATGGAGAAGCTTTCCTTGTAAGCTTCAGGGTCCCAGGGGAGTCGACGTCGGACCGAGAGGTCTGCCGTATCGAGTTCGAAAGCCCCGGTTCCGGGCAGGCTGACGAATAGCCTGTCAAGATGATAGAGCAGCAGTCCTTTCTTCGGGCGCGTATACCTTCTGGCCGCAATGATCCGCCCCGCCCTCGACTTCACAATACTGCCATCCTCCATGAGCAGGAACATTCCACCTCCTGCAATGCCCGTGGCATCGTCGAGGGGTGCATCGGAAACCTTGTG
>CANHUK010000228.1 GCA_947463755.1 Chitinophagaceae bacterium | reverse complement strand
GAAGGAGATGATCTGTCAGGCATTTACGTGTGGCCGAATCCTGAGGATCCCTTCACGTCCATCGCCGTGATCGGCGGTACGGGCATCAGGGGAATGCGGGCTGCGGATGCCAACCAGTATTTTGCCGGAGGCAGCGGCTTCCCTGATTTCATCATTCATGGGGCCGACATCACCCGCAAAGGGACGGATGCCCTGCTGGCGACCGGTTTCTATGACCAGCGTTGGCAGTTGGGCACGGATCATATCATCAAATGATCCCTGCGGGAGTCCGTGGCATCAGAGTTTGAAGAAGATCTTCTTTCGATACAGGAACAGACACATCCCCCATTCGAGCCCGAAGATCAACAGCGAGGCGATGATGTTCATCATATCCTGCGACAATGACAGATGAGACAATAGTCCATCTGTGATGCGTTGCACATACCCGTTGAACCATTTTCCGCCCGGGATCTCGAAGAACAGGTAGATGAAGATCGAATTCATTCCCACGACCGTTACAAAGAACAGGTATCGGTGATGTCCGCGCAGACCGATCCAGGCATAGAACAGGGCCAGGGCCAGCAGGCACCAGCCCAGGGATGCCAGGGTGAAGGAGGACGTAGCGATGCGTTTGATGATCGGGGTAATGGACAGCCAATCGAGCAAAAATCCGGCCGCCAGGGTGCCCACGCCCCAGAGCAGCAGCGGTTTCACTGAATCGGGACGCGACATGAGGAATCGGCCCGCCATGGCACCTGCGATCGTATGGACCGATGTCGGCAGCGCGTTGATGGCCACCCATCCGCCCCGGTTGATCTTTCCCATGAGGATCATATCCATCCAGTTTCCGAAATTTTGCTGGTCGGTGAAGGGCTGGTCGAAGCCCGGGATGCCCGTGAAACGGTACAGCACCTCGGTCAGCAGGAGCAGTCCCGCACAGAAGATGAGTTGTTGAGAAAAGCGCCAGTCGATCACCAGCCAGGTCACCACTGTGGTGAAAGAGAGCTGTGTGAGCACATTCCAGAGTTCGAATGAAAGTCCGTCTTTCCGAACTGCGTAGATCAGGACACCCCAGAAGAACAACCATCCGGATCGTTTCAGGGTACGCATGCCTGTTAGTGCGCGTGAGGCGCCTTCGTCACGCTGTCGCTTGATGGAGAAGGCCATGGCTGCACCGGCAATGAACATGAACCCGGGCTGGATGAGGTCCCAAAAGCGCAGTCCATTCCAGGGATGGTGGAAGAATTGTTCGATCAGGGGGTGCCAGACACTGCCCTCGGTCACCGGTTCGAGATGCTCATAAAGGCCGGCGGCTTCGAGGGCCAGCAGCACCATGATCCAGCCCCGCAGGGCGTCGAGGGAAAGCAGTCTTCCCGTTTTTGCAGCAGTCATATGGCGTTGGGTTTGAAGGCCCCTGGGGGGAGATGATCCTTACCCGGGCCGACGTCAAATTCGGAATTATTTTTTTCAATCCGAAAAAAATTACACCTTTGCATTATGGCAATGATCAACAACAATTGGTGGTGGCATACAAACTCTTAAGGGGTCTGTACTGTCATTATCATTTGTCAATATAACAGGGCCCCGTTCGTAACGGGGCCTTTTCTTTTTCCATCCAATCGGACTCATGAAGAAGATCATCATTCGAACCGAAGTCACCCGCATGCTGGCGGACATCCACACACCGGTGGGCATCTACCTCCGGTTGCGTGACCGGTTCCGCGACACCCTCCTGCTGGAGAGTACGGACAATCGTGCGGCTGAGAACAGTTATTCATTTATCTGCGTTAACGCCATCGCTGGTGCCGAAGTGCGTGATTTCCGTCAGATCGAGACCAAACTCCCGGGCGGGAAGCCTCAGTTAACAGCCATCACCGATCCGCGGCGTGTGCCGGACATGCTCTGGGAGTTCATGCATCAGTTCGAGATGACACCGGGTGAGCGCGAGGCCCGTTTCGCGCAGGGGCTTTATGGATACACGAGTTATGATGCCGTGCGTTTTTTTGAACCTACCCGCCTCGATGCTTTTACGAATGCACCGGAGATCCCGCTGATGCGTTATCGGCTCTATCAATATGTGATCGCCATCAATCATTTCCGCGATGAACTGTTTCTCTGTGAGAACTGCATCAATGGGATGCCTTCTGAAGCTGCCTTACTCACAAGTCTGATCAGCAGTCGGGATGTGCCCCAGTATCCTTTCTCTTTAGAAGGTGAGGAGACATCATCCGTGGATGACCTCGGATATGTTGACATGGTGAAGAAAGGCATTGCCCATTGTCATCGCGGGGATGTCTTTCAGATCGTCCTCAGTCGCCGGTTCCGGCAGGGTTTCCGGGGGGATGAATTCAACGTCTATCGTGCGCTGAGGAGCATCAATCCCTCCCCTTATCTATTCTTTTTCGATTATGGTGATTATCGGCTGATGGGTTCTTCTCCTGAAAGTCAGTTGATCATTGCCGGAGGAAAGGCCATTGTGCATCCGATCGCCGGAACTTTCCGCAGGACAGGCGATGATGCCACGGACCAGCGCGAAGCAGCCAGATTGCTGGATGATCCGAAAGAAAATGCCGAGCATGTGATGCTGGTGGACCTCGCCCGTAATGATCTTAGCCGGGTATGTGACGAGGTGAAGGTGGCCAGTTATCGTCAAGTGCATTACTATTCTCACGTCATTCATCTGGTCAGTGAGGTGACCGGGGAAGTGCGGCCCAACAGCAACCCCTTCGAGCTGATGGCGCGCACCTTTCCGGCGGGCACGCTCAGTGGGGCGCCCAAGGTCAGGGCGATGGAATTGATCGATCAGTATGAGCAGGGCCCTCGTTCCTTTTACGGCGGGGCCATCGGATTCGTCGGCTTCGATGGCAGCTGCAACCAGGCCATCATGATCCGTAGTCTGCTCAGCCGTCAGAATACGCTGGTCTATCAGGCCGGCGCTGGCGTGGTGGCATCGAGCCAGCCGGACAGCGAGCGTCAGGAGGTCGACAACAAACTCGGTGCCCTAAAGAAGGCCATCACAGCCGCCACCCGGATCTCCAACGGTGGTGTTTTCAGTCAATCCAATTAAAATCTGACACGTGTCCCGCATACTTATTTTCGACAATTACGATTCTTTCACCTACAACCTCGTGCACCTCGTGGCGGAGATCCTGGGATCCGCACCTGAAGTGTTCCGCAATGATGAGATTTCGCTGGACAAGGTTGCGGAATTCGACAGGATCATCCTCTCTCCGGGGCCGGGTATCCCATCGGAAGCGGGCCTGCTGCTCCCTTTGATCGAGCGGTATGCGGCTGAAAAGCCCATCCTGGGTGTTTGTCTGGGTCATCAGGCGATCGGACAGGCTTTCGGTGGGAAACTCAATAATCTCGACAAGGTGTATCATGGGGTATCCACTCCCGTTGGCATCATCGCAGAGGCTGATCCAACGCGGGCTTCGCGCGATTGGTTCGCCGGACTGCCGGCGGAAGTCAACGTCGGTCGCTATCACAGTTGGGTCGTAGAGGAGGAAGGATTTCCGGAAGCACTGGAGGTCACGGCCCGCGATGCGGATGGCCGGATCATGGCATTGCGTCATCGCAGCTATGATGTGCAGGGGGTGCAATTCCATCCGGAAAGCATCCTGACACCAGATGGCGCGAAGATGATGCGGAACTGGCTGGGTATCGATGGATGATCGGTCACAATACTAACGTATACGTATATGCGAAAATATCTGACAAGGCTCTTCGAACACAAGACACTCGACAGGGTCGAGGCCATGGAAGTGCTGACCGGGATCGGTGAAGGGCGTTTCAACGAGCACGAGATCACCGCCTTTATGACGGTCTATCTCATGCGCAGCATTACGATCCCGGAACTGCTGGGATTCCGCGATGCCCTGCTGGCGAGTTGCCTGCCGGTCGACATGGAAGGCCGGAAGGTCATCGATATCGTGGGGACCGGCGGCGACGGTAAGAATACCTTCAATATCTCCACCCTGGCCTGTTTTATCGTCGCCGGTGCAGGTCAGCCCGTCGCCAAGCATGGTAACTATGGTGCAAGTTCCATCAGTGGTGCTTCCAATGTGATGGAGAAGATGGGTTACCGGTTCAAGAATGATGCGGCTGCGCTGCGGTACGAGGTCGACAACGCCGGCATCTGCTTCCTGCATGCGCCGCTGTTTCATCCGGCGCTGAAGACGGTGGGACCGATCCGACGGAACCTTGGCATGCGTACCTTTTACAACATGCTGGGTCCGATGGTGAACCCTGCCCGTCCGGCCTACCGACTGGTGGGCGTCTACAGCCTCGAGATGGCCCGCGTGTATAATTATCTCCTGCAGGATGACCCGGATCCATATGCGATCATCCATGGGCTTGATGGTTACGACGAGATCTCCCTCACCAATGATACGAAGATCATCACCCGCTCAGGCGAGGAAGTATTGTCGCCGGAAACCGTGGGCAAACGAAGGGTATTCG
>CANHUK010000227.1 GCA_947463755.1 Chitinophagaceae bacterium | reverse complement strand
GCGGAAGGGCCAGTACGGCATGTTCCGGATCCAGTCCCGCCGCGGTATACGTTCGCAGGGTTCGATCGAGACTGGGGCCATCGCCCTGTTCGGTCATCATCGGAGCCACGGCGCCTTTCCCCGCTTCCTCCTGCGGGTATTCAAATCCCTGCACAACGAGCAGATCGGCTATCCGGTGCAGTTCTTCCAGGTCATAGACCCTGTCGGGGTCCTCCGCGGGCAGCACGACGGTCAGCATGGAACGTCGATCGCCCAGCACTGCCCGCACGCGTGTGTTCAGCTGTGAGACGAACTGGAGGAATGCCTGACGATCATCCGGCGAGATATCCTGGAAATTGACCTCTACCCCATCGGCCCCCTTGAGCCGTATCAGACTTGCCACCGAATCGATCAGGGTCGACCAGGCCTGCTCCCGGGACAGGAACATGGAAGTCTGCTCCGGACCGGAACAGGCCACAGACAGGAGTACGCGGGTTTTGCGGGCATGGGCGGAATCCACGAGTTCAGTCGCCCTCCACATGTCCATGTCCTCCGGATTCAGGTATCCGCCCGTGGCAGGATCGACCGTGTATGCAAAAAAGGAGATCGTTGTGATGAGGTTCATCGGATACCCCCGCCAGCGCTCACCCATCCAGGTGGGATGCCAACCATAGACTTCCCGGTTACGTCGGATCCGGCGGCTTGCGCTATCGGAATAGAAGAAAACACCGCCTGCACTGTCCCATTGCAGGCGATCGGCGGGTCCTTCCGGATTACCTGGGTTAAGCCTGGAGTACAGAAAGGAATACCTGTCGAACAGTTTCTTCTGTTCGATGGGACTGAACACGACGGAATCCGGATTTTTGCCGCCGCCCGGCATTTTTTTCAGCATGCGCTCGGCCGTCCGTTGCATGAGCGAGTACTCCGATGAAACGCGTCGCACGCTGTTCTTCATGCGGGCATATTCCCGGCTGCACCCGGTGAACAGAAGCCACAGGGTGATGACGGAAATGATCTTTGTTATGATATGAAAGGTTCTCACAGATATGAAAGCATGATAAGTTCCCGGCAGGTTTTCCGGACAATTTCGGTTTCTTCAGTATGGGTATCGACATACACTGCGATCAGCTGCAAACTGGCAGCAGCCGTGTAGATCCTTGACGTATTTTCTATGTCGAGCCTCAATGCGGGCCGGACCGTGGTCGGTGCAGGCTCCAATCGAAATGCGCCGAAATGTCGGCGGGGGTTGGCGGTGGCCCGCATGCCCTCTCCCTCATGAAGCCTCCCCTCCGGATCTCTGAGCAGGGTGCGGGTACCTGCGCGGATCGTGAGCCGGAGTGCATCCGGGCCATCTTCAGGTAACCTGATCATGCCACTGCGCCTTAACTCGGCCATTACGTATGCGGAGAGGCCATCCGCCAGCGAGTCCTCCGGAGGGGCGAGGCGGTACCCCCAACCAATGCAACGTCTGCCAGACGGCAGTGGCACGCTCAGCAGGGCCCGGGAAGAACGGGTGATGTCTCGCTTCGGGGATAGTCGGACCGGCTGAAAAAGGAGCCGTTCGGCGATGGTGTCCTGTTTCTCCACCATTACTTTGGCCACATCAAATAGGGTGTCGCAGACGACCCGCAGGGATAACCTCTCGGCCGCCGGTCGGTTGGTCACGACCAGCCTCCCTTTGGAGCGCAGCGGGCTTTTATTTTCCAGATTGACCGTCACCATGCCGTCGGCTTCCGCAATGAGCTCGTTCTTCACCTCAAAGCGTTTCGGATTCCGGCTTGATGTAAATCGGATCTCCTTGCCTTCCAGCACTTCGTACTCATCAAAGCGGTGGCCTTTCAGGATCTGGTATTCGATGACCAGGGTATCCCCTTTCTTTACGGCATAGTTCAGACTTTTGGTCCCGCCCAGCCGGTTCAGTGTGAAGATCAGGTTCGCGAGCAAACGCGGCTCGCTCTCCATCCCAGGGAAATACTTCAGAACGGGCATATCCTCTTTCGGAACAGCAACGGTCCGCTTCTTGCTGAGGATGGCATAAAAGCTATCGGCCCTGCTTCGTACCACTGCCTCCGGATCTTTCAGCTCCCGAATACCGGTGGCTGTCATCAGCCGGTCAACGGCTCCCGATCTGAAGAGATTGAAGTCTTCGATCACCAATCCACTGCCATCTTCCAGGGAGGAAAGTTTCAGGTCCTTCATCGGGAGTTTGTCCCGTAAGTTGAGGGTCTGCGCAGAGATGATGCAACAGGGCATCCATAGTGCCGACAAAAGGGCGGCGATGGCCGGGATCCTGTACATGTCAGCGGGTTTTGAGTTTCGTTCGAAGTTGCCGGCGCAGTTCGGCATATCGGTTACGGACATCCGTGGGATCCGGATTCGGCTGCAGTGGCGCGGACTTCCCCGAACGACGGTTCTCCGGTGGTCTGTTCCCGTGCAGGTCCATATTTTGCTGGTACACGGTACGCATGAATCTGATCTTGAACTCATGCTCGCTGATGCGCACCAGGTTATCGTAAGGTCCTTCAGGGGCCAGAAGTTTGGATAGGATCGGCGTGATCTCTACGAGTAAGAGCAGCATCGTAATGGCGAAAGATGCCAGCGTTCCCAATTTTCCGAGGGCCTGCAACCGGGCAAGGAAGCCTTCGGAGAAAGCGGTCTCCGCCAGGCGACGGGCTTCTGTATACTCGGCACTGATCCGCGTACGATCCTGAGCCAATCCGGCCAGGGCCGCATCGATGCGCCCCTTCTCCCGCTCGAATTCGCGGACGTATTCTTCGTATTTACGTTGCTTCGCCTTGCATTCTGATCCACGTCCCTTGAGTCCGGTGCCGCAGGTACCATCGCATTCGCAGATATATTCCTGGTAATATTTTTCGCGTAGCCGGAAGTACCCGTCGAGCTCCTGCTTAAGGGCAAGGGTCCTTGCATCGTGCACGGACAATCGCTCCTCATGAGAACGGCGCATGGTTTCCATTCGCTCCGTCCGTTGTTCGGCCAGGATCTGACGCACTTCGGAACGGAAGATCTCCAGTTCGAGCGGTCGTGCCACCACGATGGCAATACCGCCGGCCAGCAGGATGCGTGGGATGGCCTGCAGACATTCCTTCCAGAAATCACCCTGTTTGCGAAAACTCGCCACGATAAAACGGTCGAGGTTGAAGATGATCAGCGCCCAAAGCAGTGAGAGGGGGATGCTGAACAGGACATTGTCCAACACCACCTGAAGGGCGAAAAAAGACGAAAGCATGGCCAGCAGAGAGGTGAACAGCACCGTCAGACCTGTGCTGGTATGCTTGATCCATTCAGATGTCGGGCACTGGGCAAGCAAGTCGGGACTGCTGCCTGCGCAGAATACCAGGAACCGGGCGATATGGCTGTTGGGATCTGTCACCGGACGAAATGGTTCATGATGCGTTTATAGAGCCTGCGCAGAAGGTCCCGGAAACGATTTCCGGAGGAGCCTGCCCTGCGGACCTTCCAGGGACCGGCCGCACGCCTGCCTTCCCGGACAATGGTAGACATCTGTTCGTCCATCGTGACAATGTCCAGCTCCACCCGCTCGTCGCCGAAGGTCGTTTTCAGTGTGAAATTATATTTTTCGTCCCGGAATACCCGAAGATTATGATCTCCGACCGTGGCAAGGCTTCCCAGGCGATCTTCCGAGAGGAGGGCGGAGGCAGGGGCCGCCCATTCGAGACGGATCTGGTCGCCGCGCAGTACCGCATAGCTGTAACGACCGCTGAATGCGGACTCCAGGGGTATATAGAGTCGCGTTGCGGGATCCAGCACGCTGACGGACACCCTGAGCAGCGAAGGCTGCGCCAGTCGCACCAGCAGGGATTTCATCCGCATCCCATTCCGGTTGCCGGCCTTGATCCGGAAAAGTGTATCCTCGTACAGGGAGAAAGAGAGGCGACCTTCCGGTTCCAGGGGGCCCACACCGGGATCCATCTCGATAAAATCCGCATTCCTGACATCCCAGGAGATCTCCACCGGCTGTCCGGGATCCGCCTCTTCAACGGGACACTGCAGGCGGATCTGCACTTCGTCCAATGCCGGATCCATGCGCTCTCCGCTTTGGAAGATGCGGCTGAAAAAACGGGTGCGGTCAACCACCAGTGCCATCACATCGGATATCTCTCCGTGATCCGTCTGGCTGATGAGATGCCTGCGATCGATGATCGCAAAACGTTCCGGCCCGGTCTCCCGTTCCTGCAGGTTGACCGTGACCACCTCCACGCCGGAGAGGACCAGTCGCTTTCTGACATTGACATATCTGAGCTGCCGGTCGGCGGGCCGCTCGAGCAGCACCATCTCCACATACACGCCCCGGTTCACCAGGCGGAACAGTTCCACCTCCATGGCCTGAAAATCGGAGGCCGAGAGGATGAGCTGCACCTGTGCCTGCACACGGCGGAGCTGTGCAGCGACCTCGGTCGCCCAATCTTCCGGCCAGTACAGATAGTGGAACATATTGGTT
>CANHUK010000226.1 GCA_947463755.1 Chitinophagaceae bacterium | reverse complement strand
TTGCTTCACGCCGGGCTTCTTGGCGTTCTCGGCCAGGAACTTGCGTCCTTCATCGATCACGGGCTGGATCTTGACGCGGGAAAGTGCCTGCAGCTGGCGGCGGATCACTCCGTCGGCCTGTTCAGGTGTGAGGATGGTATTTCCCTTGAGGATGTCCTGAAATCCCTTGCCCAACAGGGCGGCGTTGACCTGGGAGAGGCCCTGCTGCTTGAAGAAATTACCATCGAGCATCCCGATGGCATAGCTCATGCTGTCGAGGGTGGTCTTCAGTGCCGGTGCAGCGGGCTTGGCAGCAACGGGTTTGGCTGCGGTGGTCGGTTTCGCAGCCGGCTTTGCGGCAGCGGGTGATTTCACGGGGGCAGGTTTGGTCTGCGCCGAGGCTGAAACGGTCATCCCGCCCAGGAGCAGGATCGAGAGGATTTTCTTCATATCTATTTGTTGTATTTGGGAGACTGCAAGGTACTGCATTCGGGTTTATGCTTCGCGCAGGGCGTGGCCGGTGAGCCGGATGAAAACATCTTCGAGGCTGGCGCCACGCACTTCTTTCTCAGGCGTGAACCCGGAAGCCATGAGCTGGTCGATCATCAGCGTGGGGGGATCGATGGCGATGATGCGGCCGCCGTCCATGATGGCTACGCGATCACACAAGACTTCCGCCTCGTCCATGTAATGGGTGGTCAGGATAACGGTGGTTCCCTGCTGTCGAATGTCGCGGATCAGTTCCCACAGATTTCTGCGGGCCTGCGGATCCAGGCCGGTGGTAGGCTCATCCAGGAACACCACCTTGGGTCGGTTGATAAGGGTGATGGCGATCGCGAATCGTTGCTGCTGGCCGCCGCTGAGGTCGCGGAAGCGATTGCGGGCCTTATCTTCCAGATTGACCCGGGAAAGCAGCTCTTTCGGATCGACAGACGTATTGTACAGACCATTAAAGAGACGGATGGATTCGACCAGTGTCAATCCCGGATAAAATCCTGATGTCTGCAGCTGTACGCCGATGATCTGTTTGATCCCCTGCGGGTTCTCATCCACCGAGATCCCGTCGATGATCACTTCACCGGAGGTCTTACTCCGCAGGGTTTCCATGATCTCGAGGGTGGTCGATTTTCCGGCGCCATTTGGCCCCAGGAGCCCGAAGATCTCTCCTTCCTGCACCTCGAAACTGATGCCACGGACCGCCTCGAAATCGCCGTAACGTTTGACGAGGTTACGCACCCGGATGATCTCCGATCTGACTATTGCCGACATGCCACAAAGATAAGGCGATCAGGCCTGTACGGCGCCATCGAGGAAGGAATCCAGTTCGTCCATCATACCGCGACTCCCGATGAAGAATGGTTCACGCTGATGCAGACCGGTCGGCTGGATCTCAAGGATACGACGCTTGCCATCGGTGGCGCGCCCCCCGGCCACTTCGAGGATGAAGGCAAAGGGATTGCATTCGTACATCAGGCGGAGTTTGCCTCCGGGCATGTCCGTCGTAGAGGGATAGAGAAAGATCCCTCCCTTGATGAGATTGCGGTGCAGGTCGGAAACCAGGCTGCCGATGTATCGCTGGGTGTAAGGGCCGCCGTTGGTCTCGTTCTTGCGCTGACAATGATCGATGTATCGCTGGACCCCGCGTTCGAAGCGATGGAAGTTACCGTGGTTCACAGAATAGATCCGACCATGGGTCGGACATTTGATGTCCGGATGACTGAGCGAGAACTCTCCGATGGAAGGGTCCAGCGTGAAGCCATTGACACCGCGTCGGGTGGCGTAGACAAGCATGGTGGAGGACCCATACACAATATAACCGGCTGCCACCTGACGAACGCCCGGCTGGACGAAGTCTTCGCGGGTGACGGGTGACCCCTTTTCAGACACGCGCCGGTACACGCCAAAGATGGTGCCGATGGATACGTTTACATCAATATTGGTGCTGCCATCGAGCGGATCGAAGAGTACGACGTACTTCGACTGGTTGCTGACCGGATCATCGAAAGCGATGAAATCATCGAACTCCTCGCTCGCGATCCCGGCGCAGCTGATGCCATGTTTGAGGACGCCCATGAGCTGCGTGTTGGCATAAACATCGAGTTTCTTGACGTCTTCACCCTGGATATTGACCAGGTGGGCGTCGCCGAGGATGTCCACCAGTCCGGCCTTGCTCACTTCGACATTCACCCGCTTGGCGGCCAGGCCGATGTCGCGCAGCAGGTTGGACAGCTCGCCGGTGGCGTTGGGGAAGTCGCGGAGCTGCTGGATGGTGAACTCATCCAGGGTCCGGATCTGACGGTTAACGATCATGTGCGGAGGGGTTGTCAAACAAATCTAACCCGCTTTCGGATGAATTAAAAGGATTGCCGGTCCGTACTGTCTGTATTTTTCAGACCTTTGCAACCTTTGACGATTAAGCAATTACAAATACATGGATGTTTTCAAGTTTGGCGGGGCAAGTGTAGCGGATGCGCAGGGGATCCGCAACGTGACGAGCATCCTGGAACGCATGAAAGGCCGGCCTGTGATGGTGGTGGTATCTGCGATGGGGAAGACCACCAATGCCCTGGAAACGGTAGTGGAAGCCTACTATGCCGGTCGCCGGGAACAGGCCCTGGATATCTTTCGGAAATTGTTCGACCGTCATGTCGACGTACTGCGTGAGATCACTGCCGATGGATCCATCCAGGCGGAGGCGCATCTCGATGAATTCCGCACCGAAGTGGAATGGCTCCTGCATGACCGGCCGGTGCGTTCCTTCGACTATTACTATGATCAGATCGTTTGTGTCGGAGAGTTAATGTCCACCGTGATCATGACGGCCGCCCTGCAGGGCGCCGGACGAAAGGTCCACTGGGTCGATGTGCGGGACATCATCCGCACCGATGATCAGTTCCGGTCTGCGCGTATTGATCTGACCTTCACTGCCGGACAGGTCGACCGGATCATCAAACACGCCTTTACCTCATCAGACATTGTACTGACTCAGGGTTTCATCGGCTCGACAGATGAAAATGAATCCACCACCCTTGGCCGCGAGGGCAGCGACTATACTGCTGCCGTGTTTGCCGCGCTGCTCGGAGCGGCTGCCCTGACCATCTGGAAGGACGTGCCCGGGGTGATGAATGCAGACCCGCGCACAACGGATAATCCGGTATTCATCCCGGCACTATCTTACGACGAAGCGGTGGAGATGACCTTCTATGGTGCCCAGGTCATCCATCCGAAAACCCTGTATCCGTTGAGGAAGCATGCAATTCCGCTGTATGTGCGCAGTTTCCTGCAACCGGAGGTCCCCGGCACTGTGATCGGTCCGAAAAAGATAGATGGACTTCCGCCGGTCATCATTCGGAAAAGCGGACAGGTATTACTGGATATGATCACAACGGATCGTCAATTCCTGCGGGATGAAACCCTGGTCCGATTGCTCGAGCTGGTGAAACATCATCAACTCACCGTCAACCTGATACAGACCCATGCCCTCAGCGTCAGCCTTTGTGTAGATGAACGCAGGGATCACCTGGAAGCCTTCTGCCAGGAGGCCGCCGCCTTCCTTGATATTGAGGTGCATCGCGGACTATCGCTCCTGACGATCAGACACCCACGGCCGGAATCGACCGGCGATCTGACGGAAGGACGCCGCATGCTGCTGCAGATCAGGGCCGGAGATGTGGCTCAATATGTGTTGGAGGATTGATGCGTCGAACATCAAAGGACTACGTACTCACCTTTCGGATTGATGGCGATGACGGGCAACTTGCGATATTGCTCGAAATAATCGTAGGCTTTCTTCAGCCGCAGGGCGAATGACTTCAGGGAGGGATCTTCCCGGGTCAGTCGCTCCAGGAACTCCACGCTTTTGTGCACCGTGTACCTGACCGGATAAATATGAACGGGGATATAGTCCTGGCCGGCATTGTAAGCATGCAGTGACAGGATGTACAACTCTTCGATCTGTGGATCCGTGATGGGAATACAGCCTGTGGTCACGCAGCTGCCGTGGATGTAGATATCGCGACCGGGTTGCAGTGTATCGGAAAGGATGCGATCGGACACGTTGGGATAATTCAGCCCCAGGGACAGATGATAGGTGCTGTTATGCTTGAACTCGTTGATGTAGTAGAAGCCCTCAGGCACCTGAAAATCACCTTCCATCCGTTTGGGTCCGAGCGTACCGGCGAGGGCACAGACGCGGTAGGTCTTGAAGAGTTTGAACGGCTCCGACATCGACTGCCGCACCCATACTTCCAGTTCGCTATCGTACTTGAAGGAACGAATGAAGATATTTTTCGCCGGCCAGGTCAGATTCCTGGCCTGGAACTGCATACGCAGGGTATCCTCTTTCCGCCTGAATACATCGGAGACCCTTCCGAAGGATTTCTGGTAATCGAGAAACGAGTTCTGGGCGAATCCGTCACCCACGGCCATCAGGATCAACAGGGCCGCGGGGACGGCGGTACGAAGGTTCAGCATGTACATTTCTGAACGAAGT
>CANHUK010000225.1 GCA_947463755.1 Chitinophagaceae bacterium | reverse complement strand
TATGCGAACTGGTCGCCTCCGCCCAGGATTACGATGACAAGACGGTACGCTCCATGATCCGGGTCATCGTTCCCGAATACCGCCAGCATATCGCTTTCGAATCCTCCAGGGTGAAGACCCTCACCGCGATCCCGGGCAACAAAAAAGAACCGGTGATGACCGCGATCACTTCTGCGGCCAAGTAACGCTTTCCAAAAAAAGGTTTGTTGACATCCGGATGGCTCCTGCCATCCGGATTTTTTTTGTCACGGAAATGTCATTTCAGAAAAGTGTTGCTACTTATGACAATTCCATGATGATCGCCGGATCTGGTCGTCTCAATTTTGCGTCCAATTCGGAGATATGCGCATCTTTCTTCTTCCAATGTTGTTGTTCATCGGGTTCATCGGGGTAGCGCAGACAGCGTCTGTCGCCGACTCGGCCCGGTCTGTGGACATGGATGAAGTCGTGGTCACCGCCACGCGTTCCGAACGTCTGCTGGGGAATACGGCGGTTCCGGTCACCCTCATCCGCCAACAGACGATCCGCCAGAGCGGTTCTCTGCGCCTGCACGATATACTCGGGGAACAGACCGGCCTGTTCATCACGCAGGGATTCGGCCGCGGGGTGCAGATGCAGGGGTTGTCGCCGGATTATACGCTCATCCTGCTCGACGGGGAGCCGCTGATCGGCCGAATGGGTGGGGTGCTTGACCTGACGCGTCTGACGGTGGGGAACATCCGCAAGATCGAGATCGTAAAGGGGCCATCCTCCAGTCTCTATGGCTCGGAGGCCCTGGCGGGTGTGATCAACATCATCACTGACGGCAGCGGCCAGCGGAAGTTGCAGGCCGATGCGCGGTATGGTCGCTTCAATACGGCCGATTTGTCTGTTGACGGATCCACCCGCTTCGGTCGCCTGCGATTGACCGGGTTCCTGAATTACAATAGTACGCAGGGCTACAGCCTCCTGCCCAATTCGATCCAGAAGACCGTCGAGCCCTACTGGAGGCTCACGGGCCAGCAAAGTGTCGCGTACGATCTCAGTGAGCGCACGCGTTTCCGGGCATCCTTCCGTCAGCATCACGAAGACATCGTCAACTCCATCGTGGTTCAGAACCTGGGCAGCCAGCTCTTGTCAAAGGGCCGTGAGCTGAACAACGATTACAACATCACCCCCAGCCTCAGTCATCGTTTCAGCGACGCGGTGCGGACGACGCTGCGCGGGTATGCATCTGAATTCAGTTCCCGGCAGTTACTGGACGTAGCCGGGGAGTCTAACCGCTACAACGACCGCTTTCGGCAGCGGTTCATCCGGATCGAGGACCAGACCGATATATCTCTGGGGGCATCCCTGAGCCTCAACGTCGGCGGCGGTTATATCCTCGAAACCGTCAGGTCCAACCGCTATGACAGCCTGGAGACGGAGCGCCGGAACACGATCGCCTATGCATTCCTCCAGCAGGAGTGGAGGGCTACGGAAAAGTTGGTGTTCACAGGTGGCGTGAGGTACGACCACAATGCAACCTACGCATCTGTCTGGAGTCCGAAGCTGGCGGTCCAGTTCCGTCCGACCGCTTCCCTGCGGATCAACGCCTCCGTTGGCCGCGGTTTCAAGGCACCCGATTTCCGTCAGCTCTATCTCAATTTCACCAATATTGCGGCAGGCAGCTATTCGGTCTTTGGCTCCCTGGTGGCCGCCGAGGAGATACGGCGGTTGCAGGCCGATGGCCAGATCGACCAGGTCTTGCCCGCCTTCGGACTGCTGAAGGACCTGAAGCCTGAGACATCCACCGGGACCAACCTTGGCCTGCAGTACGATTTCAGGCCAGGCTGGCAGGCGAAGGTCAATTTCTTCAGAAATGACATCGAAAATCTGATCCTGACCGATATCATCGCCTACAAGCGGAATGGCGGACAGATCTTCAGTTACCTGAACGTGTCCAAAGCTTTTACCCAGGGTCTGGAGGCAGAGTTGGCCGCGCGACCGGCCGAAAAGCTCTCTGTTTCCGGCGGCTATCAGTTCCTGATAACAGCTGATAAATCCGTACTTCATGAGATCCGGGCCGGGAGGGTGTTCAAGCGGGACGCTTCAACAGGTATTTCCTCACAGCTTGGCCGCACAGACTACGCCGGTCTGCCGGGGCGTTCAAGCCACATGGCGAACCTGAAGCTTTTTTACGGTTCCGAAGCTGACAAGTGGTCTGCCAACCTGCGTATGATCTGGCGCAGCCGGTGGGGGACTTCAGATCTCGACGGAAATGGTCTGATCAACCGCGACGACGAATTCGCCCGGGGTTATCTCCAGGTGAACCTGGCAGGGGGCTTTCGGGTCAACCGCATGCTCCATGTAATGGCCGGCATTGACAATCTCTTCGACTACAGCGATCCATATAATCTGCCGGGTCAGCCGGGTATCAACCCGTTCCTGAGGCTCAGCCTTTCGAACCCCGGGTCACATAACAAAAGTCTTTCCATCAAATAAATAAAATACAGACGTATGAAGATCAACATCATCCGCATCCTGAGTTTCTCCGTGCTGCTCTCTGTACTGGTTTCCTGTGAAAAGAATGACGAGGGTCAGGGGACACAGGTGGTGACCACCAAGACGGTCCGGGACCTGCCCGCAGACACCATACTGGGTATCAATACGACCACCGGTCAGCCTTATGGCGCGGGCAAATACACTTTCTACAGCCTCGAAAACAACGCCATCGTTGCATCTGCGGATTCCGCCACATCAAAATGGGACATTGGCTTCCGCGGCACCACCATCATTACCAACAGCGGCAACAGCGGTCCCGGCCAGGGCGGCGGATTTGTGTTCACCGGATTGTTCGATGACCTGAAGACGATCCCTGCCGACTCGACCTTCCGGACCGACAATGCCCCGTCCTCTTATGCCATCCCATCCGGTAGCAACCGCGGCTGGTATGTTTACAACGCCCCTGTGAATCTGGTAACGGCGATCCCCGGCCGTGTGCTGGTGATCCGCACCGCCTCTGGTAAGTTTGCAAAAGTTGAGATCATCAATTACTATAAGGGTGGTGTCACGCCTGCAACGACCGATTCCGATGATATCAAGCTGCGCCGTCAGCGCTTTTTCACCTTCCGTTTCACCTTCCAGCCGAATGGCGCTAAAGCCTTCTGATCCCGGACATTTAAATCTAAAGTGGATGGCTGGTCATATGACCAGCCATCCGTCGTTTCGGGAGATGTCCTGCGCAGTCAGGATGCAGATTTGTCGTACCTTTGCACACTTTCAACTGACATGCAGCCGAAATATCGTGAATATCAGCAACTCGACCTTCCGGGATCCGAAAAGGAAGTCCTCGCCCTCTGGGAGGCCGAACATTCTTTCGAGGAGAGTGTGAAAGTCCGCGAGGGGGCCAAGCCCTTCGTGTTCTATGAGGGGCCGCCCAGCGCTAACGGGATGCCCGGCATCCATCACGTGATCAGCCGGACCCTGAAGGACCTCGTCTGCCGATATAAGACCATGTGCGGTTTCCAGGTCAAAAGAAAGGGCGGATGGGACACGCACGGCCTGCCGGTAGAGCTCGGTGTCGAAAAGGAGCTGGGCATCACCAAGGAAGACATCGGCAAGAAGATCTCTGTGGAGGAATACAACCGCAAGTGCCGGGAGGCGGTGGTGAGGTACAAGGACCACTGGGACGAACTTACCCGCAAGATGGGCTATTGGGTTGACCTCGACAAGCCCTATGTCACTTTTGAGAATGACTATATTGAGAGTCTCTGGTGGTGTCTGCGCAGGTTGTACGACAAAGGCCTGCTCTACCAGAGCGTCAGCATCCAACCTTATTCGCCGGCGGCAGGTACGGGTCTGAGTTCCCACGAATTGAACCAGCCGGGGACATACAAAGATGTAAAGGATACATCCTGTGTGGCCATGTTCCGGGTACGCCGGGATGCGCATTCTGCCGCTTTGCGTGAGGCTGCCGGATCCGACGAGGTGTTTTTCATGGCCTGGACGACAACGCCCTGGACCCTGCCTTCCAACCTGGGCCTGACGGTCGGACCGAAGATCAGCTATGCGCTGGTCAGCACATACAACCCATATACCCATCAGCCCTGCCGGGTGGTACTGGCTGAGGCACTGCTCGCAAAACATTTCAAAGCGGAGGCGGAAAGCCTGCCGCTGGAAGGATATCAACCGGGCGATAAGCTCATTCCCTGGAAGGTGCTCGGGGTTTGGACGGGTGCTGAACTGGCCGGTATCCATTACGAGCAGCTGCTGCCTTTTGAAGCCAACAGCCCGGAGGTGATCGAGTCCATCACTCCGGGGGCGGATCCCTTCCGGGTGATCACCGGAGATTTCGTCACCACGGAAGATGGTACGGGCATTGTACACACGGCCCCGGCCTTCGGTGCGGATGATTACAAGGTCGGGAAGGCCCATGGCATCGGCATCCTGACGATGGTCGACCGGGAAGGCCGTTTTGTGGACGGATTGGGCGAGTTCAGTGGCCGGTATGTGAAGAACT
>CANHUK010000224.1 GCA_947463755.1 Chitinophagaceae bacterium | reverse complement strand
GATCAGCAGAACCAGCTGGGTGAAGTGGTGGTCGTGGGTTACGGTACGCGTCAGAAGAAGGATCTGACCGGTGCTGTAGCACAGGTTAAGGCCACCCAGTTTGAAAACGAGAACCCCCGTTCCGTGCAGGATATGCTCCGGGGAAATGCCCCTGGTCTGGATGTAGGCATTAACGCCGGTCCCAAAGGCGGCGGTTCTCTGCTGGTGCGCGGTCGTGGTTCGCTGATCGCTTCCACATCTCCGCTCATCGTGGTGGACGGGGTGATCTACCAGGGATCGCTGGATGATGTGAACCCTAACGACATTGCCACGATGGACATCCTCAAGGATGCGAGTTCTGCCGCGGTGTTCGGAGCCCGCTCCGCCAACGGGGTCATTCTCATCACGACCAAGAAGGGTCGTTCCGGTAAACCCCAGATCTCCGTAAATGCGAACTACAATCTCAACCAGATCGCTCAGTATCCCGAACTCCTGAATCCTCAGGAATTCCTGGACTGGCGTACGGATGTATTGTGGAGCATGAGGGGCTTTGACTCGACCTCCAGGCCCATGATCAAGTACCAGTTCACCGATCCGAGCAAACTTCCGGCGGGTCTGTCTGTCGATCAGTGGAAGGCACTGACCAACGCCACCGGCGATCCGGTCGATATCTGGCTGAACAGATTGCGTCTCACCACGGTAGAGATCAAAAACTACAAGGCGGGCAATATCGTGGACTGGGAAGACCAAATGTACAACCGCCAGTCGAAAGGTCAGGACTACACCGTCGCCATCAGCGGCAAGAAGAACGAGCTGAGCTACTACACATCTCTGGGTTACCTGGAGAATGAAGGCCTTTCTGTGGGAGAGAAGTACAAGACCTTCCGCGCCCGCGTCAATGTGGAAGCTGAAGTGGCCAAGTTCCTGACCTTCGGCATGAATATGCAGTTTGCTGACCGCGACGAGAGCCCATACAACGTTACACTGGGCGATATGATCCGGACAACGCCTTATGGTCAGCTTTATGCTGACGATGGTGTCACGCTGCGCCCCAGCACCAATGATGATCCGGGTAACAACGCCAACCCCTTCCTGGATGTGACATACCGTAAGCGTCTGCAGAAGACGATGAACCTTTTCGGTTCACTTTACCTGAAAGGAAAGCTGCCCTTCGGCTTCTTCTACCAGACCAACTTTACACCTCGCCTTGACTGGTACAAGAACTACACGCACATTTCATCCCAGCATCCGCTGGAGGGTGTGCGCAATGGTATCACCGAACGCACCGACAACAACCAGTGGCAGTGGCAGCTGGATAACATCATCGGCTGGAACAAGAACATTGGCAAGCACAGTTTCGAAGTGACGACCCTGGTGAACGCTGAGAAATACCAGAACTGGTTCCAGCGGGTGAATGCAGAAAATTTCTCTCCGAACGATAACCTGGGCTATAACAACATCGCCGCCGCCCGTACGATCCAGGTCACCAACGACGACCAGTACGCCACGGCTGACGCCTTGATGGCTCGCTTGAACTACTCTTTCTCCGGCAAGTATATGTTGACCGTTACCGGCCGTCGTGACGGATATTCCGCCTTCGGTCTGGAAAATCGTCGTGCCTTCTTCCCTTCCGCTGCACTGGGCTGGGTGATCACGGATGAGAAATTCATGAGCGGACTGTCCAATGTCCTGGATTATGCTAAGCTCCGCTTGTCTTATGGTGAGAACGGAAACCGGGAGATCGGCCGTTATGCAGCCCTGGCCAATCTGAGCGCCGGCAGCTACGAATTCATCACTTCCGGGGGCTCACGCTATAGTGTGGGTCGTGTACAGGCCGCCAACATGGCCAATCCGAAATTGAAGTGGGAGCGTAACCGTTCCGTGAACGTTGGTTTGGACTTCTCTGTCCTGAAAGGTAAGGTGAGCGGTTCGTTTGACTGGTACGAGCGTTCCACCAACGACCTGCTGGTCAACCGTACGCTGCCCATCATGACCGGTTTCACCAGTGTGATCGCCAACCTGGGCCGGGTGGACAACCGCGGCTTTGAAATGATGTTGAACAGCACCATCATGAAGCGTAACAACTTCGTGTGGAATGCCAGCTTCTCCGGATGGACGAACCGTAATAAGATCGTTCGGCTGTATGGTCCCGTTCCCGTCATGGATGCAGCCGGCAAGATCACCGGTTATGTGGAGAAGGACGATATCGCCAATGGCTGGTTCATAGGAAAGCAGATCGCAGACATCTACGATTTTCAGGTGACAGGTGTATGGCAGATTGCAGATGATGCAAGGGCACGGTCATATGGATTTACGCCCGGCGATTTCCAGCTGGCGGATCTGAACAACGATGGTAAGTACACGGCTACCGACGACCGGATGTTCGTGGGTCAGACTACCCCTAAGTTCTCCTTCAACCTGCGCAACGAGTTCAAGTTGTACAAGAACTGGGACCTCTCCTTCGCACTCTACAGCCGCCTGGGCCAGATGAGTCAGTTCAACGAGGCCAGGAACGTAGACCTGTTCTATGATCGTTCTCAGTTCTATCGTCGCCCTTACTGGACGCCGACCAACCCGATCAATGACTATGCGAAGATGATGTCTGCCGCCGGTGGTTCTGTCGCCTTCAACGTTTGGAGGAAATCTTCCTTTGTCAGGTTGAACAACCTCAGCGTGGCATATACCGTGCCTCAGGATGTACTCAGTAAGTACAAACTGAATTCACTCAAACTCTATGTGAACGTCCAGAATGCATGGGTGTTCTCTCCCTGGGAATACTTCGACCCCGAGAACAAGGGCCTCACCCCGCGCATCGTAAACCTTGGTCTGAACCTCACCCTCTAAGTCGATCCATCATTGATAAAACGCATGCATATGAAATGGTTTAATAATACATATCTCTCCAAAACCCTGCTGGCGGGTCTGATGGTCACGGGTTTGTTCTCCTGCAAGGAGGAGTTCCTGGATCCCAAACCACTGTCTATCTTCAGTCCGGAAAACACACTGACAACTGAGTCAGGTTTCCGTGCGGCATTGGCCTCCTGCGCCAACAATATGCGCCCCGAATTTTATGAAGACGGAGCGCCGATCATCACGGAAAATATCTTCTCTGAAGTGGCCGTGGAAGGGACTACCGACAAGTTCGGCCCTGCTGTGAACATGAACATCCTGATCACGCCTGACGCCAACCTGAACAGTGGCGACTTCAACCGCATCGGATGGTATTGGGACAGAGGGTGGCTCGGCATCCGACTGGCCAATACGATCATCACGCGACTGCCGGATGCGAAATTCGCTCAGGCGGCCAAGGATGTTGTCAAGGGTAAGGCCTATTTCTATCGCGCCTATGCCTATTATCGCCTGGTGCATCAGTTCGGTGACATCCCAACCTCCTTCAAGGAGATCACCGAGCCCAAACTCGATTTCCAGAGTGTAAAGAAGGAAGCGATCCTCGCGCGCATCAAGCTCGACCTGGATACGGCGGCACAGTTCGTTCCCTGGGTACAGGACAAAGGCGATGTCAACAAGGGAGCTGTTTATCACCTGCTCGCAAAGGTCTGTATCTCGATGGGGCTGTTCGACGAAGCCATTGCCGCCACCTCCGCCGTCATCAATAATGGCGCTTACAGGCTGGTCACGGCCAGGTTCGGCTCGGATCTGGGTGATACCAAGAAGAATGTGATATGGGACCTGCATCGTCCGGCCAACAAGGCTGCCGGCGCCAACACGGAAGCACTCTTCCTGGTGACCGACCGTTACGGTGATCAGAATGCCGTGGTCAATGGTACGACTTCCATGCGTCAGGCCGTGCCTTTCTTCTCCGTGAATACGATCCTGACGCCGGATGGCCGGGTGGGCATGACCCCGAACTTCGGTGTGGAGCTCGATATGTGCTCCCTCTACGGGCGTGGTATCGGTCGTTGCCGTGGCACCGGTTATTCTACCCGCGACATCTGGGATGATACCAAGGACCTCCGCCGTGACACTGCCTCCGGTAACTGGATGATGATGAACATGCTGGTGTACAACAATCCCTCCATCAAGGGCGTCTCACCCTGGTATGGAAGAAGGTTGCAGTTATTCAACACGAGCGGTGCCCTCACGGTGTCCACCGGGGACACGATCCGTACCTGGTACGACTGGCCGCACTACAAACTTTATATTCCTGATCAGATCCGGACGCCTTTTCAGGGTGGCAACTCCGATTGGTATGTTTTCCGCCTGGCAGAAACCTATCTGCTTCGTGCGGAAGCGAACTGGTTCAAGGGCGATGTGGCTGCTGCCACTGCGGATGTCAATGCCGTCAGGACCCGGGCAAGGTGTTCTCCTTATACCTCCGCTCAGGTGGACATTGGCACGATCCTCGACGAAAGGGCCAGAGAACTCTACTATGAGGAACCCCGCAAAACGGAACTCACCCGCACGGCCTTCGCTTTCGCGAAATCAGGAAAGTCTTACAAGGGCAAGACCTACAACTTTGCCAATTTCCATACTTCGAACTTC
>CANHUK010000223.1 GCA_947463755.1 Chitinophagaceae bacterium | reverse complement strand
TCCCGAAGTAGTGGAACTGGTATTCCCCGATAGTTTGCAGCCTAACCCTCAAGCCTTGCGGCACTTTATGTTCTCCCAGTCCCTGGATACCAACGCACTATTTGTTTGGAAAAATCGAGTGGTGATGTTTACGCTCATCCCTGACCTGCTCGTACTGCAAGGCCGTTTACGTAATGCTTTTCCGGGCGTGGAAGTCAGATTGTATCACGATCTCTTCTACGCCTTCCGCAGAGATACCCATTGCAAAAGCGGTTATACGTCACCGTTATGGGAAGATATCATTCTGACAGCTGATCTCGTCGCCGATCCGGTCGCCCAACAACGATACCTCGATTATCACGCCCGACAGTTCACCGATTGGCCGGAAGTATCCGCCGGTTTCTGTCGTGCGGATTTTCAGCAACTGCTGCTCTTCCGAAACGGCAGACAATTGATGCTGGTCATACGCATCCCGAAAGGAAAAACACTGGCAGAGATCGATCCCCTCACCACCAAAGACAACCCACGGATGGACGAATGGAACCGCATCATGCGCGGATTTCAAACAGGCATCAAAGGAACAGCGACCGGAGAGACCTGGGTATTCCTGAATCGCATGCCGTCCTCCAATTAAATATTAAGATGAAAAAAACGACCATATCGATCCTGGGACTGGGCGAAGGGCGAAGTGCCATCTCGGCGGTCCTGCAGAGCACACAACTCGAACTCGGATACATCTGCGACCGTAACGAAGAACTGTGTAAGAAACGCTGCCATGAATTCGGGGTTACCCGTTATACCACCAGTTACGAGGATATCCTCAATGATCCGGAAACGGACATCGTGGCGATCTACACGCCCGATCACCTGCATGCCCAACATGTTTCAGAAGCCCTCCGCCACGGTAAGCATGTGGTCTGCACCAAGCCGTTCATCGATGATCTCTCCGATGCAGCCGGTCTGCTGCAACTCCAACAGGAGACCGGACGGCGTGTATTCATCGGTCAGAGTTCACGCTTCTTCGAACCTTACCGTCGCCAGCGGGCCGACTTTGAAGCCGGATTGATCGGAGAACTCATCACCATCGAGAGTCATTATCATGCCGATCATCGCTGGTTCCTGGAGAAACCCTGGGCCCTGGAGGATGCCTTCAAATGGTTGTACGGCGGACTCAGTCACCCGGTGGATTTCATTCGCTGGTACCTGCCCGATATCTCCGAAGTGATGGGCTATGGGATGATCAGTGCCAATGGTCAGAAGGCGGGGCTGAAGCATGAAGATACCATGCACTTTATGTTTAAAAGTTCCGACGGACGCATTGCCCGGGTCAGCGGCTCCTACACAGGCCCCACTCAGCCGCCGGCACGCGACAGCGGAATGAGTTGCATATTGCGCGGCACCGAGGGAGCATCTCAGGCCGACTACCACGAACTTCGATATGCCATCACCGACCGACACGGAGAAGACAGGATCATCACCTGGGGCGATGCAAAACTCAAGCACTATTTCCGTTTCGAAGGCCAGAGCCACCATGCCGGCGAATACCAGAACTACTTCGAATATTTCGCTCAAGCCATCATGGATGGAATACCCGCCCCTCCTGAGATGCGAGAAGGTATTGGAACCGTCGCCCTGCTGCAGGCCATGGATCGAAGCCTGCGCACGGGCAGGCCTGTCTCTCCCGCTGACCTGCTGACTGAATACGACCTGCCTGCTACTTTACTAACGTCAACGCATAACCGATGAATGAACTGTACGATAAATTGCAGCCCGTCGACGGACTGATCGTGGCCGGATACCTGCTCTTGTTAATGATCATCGGTTACCGCGCCAGCTTTGTTGGACGGAAAAAAGATGAAACCCTGTTCATGGCCGGGCGATCCCTGAATTGGTATAACATCGGTTTCAACATGTGGGGCACCAATGTCGGGCCGTCCTCCTTGTTGGCATTCGCAAGTATTGGATATGCCACAGGGATCGTAGCCGGCAATTTCGAGTGGTATGCATTTTTATTTCTCTGTCTTCTCGCGCTGGTCTTCGCACCGCGATACATCGCAGCGAAAGTAAGCACCATGCCCGAGTACATGGGGCAGCGATACGGAGAAGACACGCGAAATATCCTGGCCTGGTATGCACTGGTGAAGATCCTTGTCTCATGGCTCTCCCTTGGCCTCTTTTCCGGCGGTGTACTCGTCCGGCAGATCCTTGGTATACCCATGTGGCAGTCGGTTACCGTACTCGTGGCCTTCGCCGGACTCTTCACCTTTGCCGGCGGCCTCCGCGCCATCGCCCGGGTGAATGTCTTCCAGATGCTGCTGCTCATCGCGGTATCCCTCACGCTCTCGTGGCTCGGAATTCGCGAGGCCGGCGGTTTTCAGGCTTTCCTCTCCAAAGTACCACCACATTATTGGAACCTCGTGCGCCCGGCAGATGATCCTTCCTATCCCTGGACGGCCATGCTGCTCGGTTATCCCGTCTCCGCCATCGCATTCTTTTGTACCGATCAAGCGATGGTGCAATCAGTACTTGGTGCGAGAAACCTCGAACAGGGACAACTTGGTGTAAGCTTCATTGGGTGGCTGAAAGTACTCGCGCTGCCGCTGTTCATTCTGCCGGGCATCCTCTGTTTTGTACTCTATCCTGGGCTGGCAAATACAGACCTTGCATATATGACCATGGTGACCAACCTCTTCCCTCCGGGGATGACCGGCCTGGTGATCGTCGTCCTGATCGCTGTACTGGTTGGGACGATCGGATCTTCCCTCAACGCCCTCAGCACCGTGTACACCACTGATATTTATTTGAAAAGAAACCCGCAGGCTACCACGCAGGATCAGATCCGTGTCGGACGCATCAGCATCGCCGTCGGCTGTCTCTTCGCCATCGGCATGGCCGTGGCGATCGATAATATCCGCGGACAAAACCTCTTCAATATCTTCCAGGCCGTCCTCGGATTTCTGGCCCCTTCGCTGTCCGTAACCTTTCTCCTGGCCGTCTTTTGGAAGCGCACCACCCGCCGGACCGTCAATGCCATTCTGTCCTGGGGATCCGCCTTCAGTCTGCTCGTGGGGATCTTGTATTTATGGGTATTCCCGGCCGACCGTTATCCGCAATGGCCGCATTTCCTCATGCTATCCTTCTGGATCTTCGCGATCCTGATGATCGCTGCCATCCTCATCACCCTGACAGACCGGAAGGGCAGGGGAGAAACCGCTGCTGCAGAAACCGGAAACATACCCGCGACTTCAATGACGGTGAAGATATCTTTCACGCTGCTGGCCATCGTCATCCTATCCTTGTATTTATTTTTCAACGGCCACGCTTAATCTGGCGGCTACGTATCAACGAAAAAGATTAATCTGTCCAACATCATGACACGCATACGCATCATACTCGGGTTTCTTCTGATCGGTCCGGTGGCACCATCAGCCCAGACCTGGATCTGGTATCCGGGAGATTTCGAGATATCACTGGCCAATAAAGTTCAAAATCGGCGCACCGAAAAGGGTACCTTTTTTCCGGTTTTTTGGAAGATGGATAATCATTATGTGCTGATGGATTTTCATAAAGTATTCGACCTGAAAACGCCTGAGAAAGTGCAGATTCATGTGGAAGGGGCATACAATGTCAAGCTGGACGGCAAACCCTTCGAGGGCAGTCCTTCGGAGATCGATGTACCGGCTGGTCGGCATAAAATAAATATAAAGGTCTTCAACCAGGCTGAAGTGCCGGCAATTTTCGTGGCCGGACAAACGATCAAGTCTGACACCTCATGGCTCGTCACCTTCGAAGACAAGGAATGGATCGATGAAACCGGAAAGACCTCCGACATCTCTGCCACCCGCTGGCTGAAGGCCGGTGCCTGGAATTTCGATCGGCCCGATGAACGTCCCTCCCGGTTCATGCTGCCTGTTAAACCTATGGCACCCGTGAAACTTGATCGCATCAATGAGGGATGGATCGCAGATTTCGGGCGCGAGACCTTCGGATTTATCACACTACACGGGTTGAAAGGAACTGGCCACCTCACCGTTTATTACGGCGAATCAAAAGAGGAAGCCATGTCAGATGAACACTGTGAAACCTACGATCCACTAACGGTTACGAATAAACGTGGAGAAGACATGACGATGTCACTTTCCAAGGCCTTTCGGTATGTTCGCGTCAAACAGGGATCGGGCGTTTCGGTCGATTCCATCAGCATGCGTTTTGAATATGCAGATATAAAGGAACGTGGCAGTTTCACCTGCAGCGACCCCGAGATCAACCGGATCTATGATGTCGCCCGATACACTTTCCATCTCAATACCCGCGAGTTCTTCATCGATGGCATTAAACGCGATCGATGGGTGTGGAGCGGCGATGCCTATCAGAGTTACCTGATGAATTATTATTCGTATTTCGATAATGCCACGGTCGAACGAACCATACTGGCCCTCCGCGGGAAAGATCCGGTCACCGCCCACATCAATACCATCATGGATTACACGTTGTATTGGTTTTTGGG
>CANHUK010000222.1 GCA_947463755.1 Chitinophagaceae bacterium | reverse complement strand
GTTGATCGCATCCACATTTTCAGGCATCTTTTCCGCCGCTGCCCAATCCTCTGCGGGCAAATATGAATTGGGCGCACAGGCTGGCGTATTCGCCTATCAGGGCGACCTGAGCCCCTCCCCTGTCGGGTCATACAAGACCCTGAGGCCTGCGCTGGGGATATCCGCCGCCCGTCGTCTGGGCGACCGCTACGCCCTGCGGCTGGGTCTTCAGCTGGGTCGCATTGTGGGAGATGAAGGGAAGTATACCAGCCCCGGCTGGCGGCAGGAACGCAACCTGCGGTTTTCCACACCGGTGACCGAACTGGCCGGGCATGTGGTCTGGAAGCCTTTCGGCGATGCCCGACGGGTAGGTGCCTGGACGCCCTACGCGGCCATTGGTGGGGGGCTGGCCCTGCTGCGCATCAGACCTGATGCCAGCGGTGTCAACGGCATCTTCGCAGCCACAGAAACCGGATCCATCGCCACGCAACTCGCTTCAGATGCAGCCCGTCCCAAACCCAGGCTCTTGCCCTCCCTGCAGCTGGGGGCCGGCATACGCTATCAGTTCCGTCCGCAGTTGGCCCTGCAGGCGGAAACATCCTTTCGTTACCTGCCAACGGACTACCTCGACGGCTTCAGCCGGGCGGTGAATCCCGACACGCGCGATCAGTACATGACCCATTCCATCGGGGTTGTGTACTGCAGCGGCCGGGGCGGGCGTACAGGCTGTCCGACGAACGTGTTCTGATGGCGGACATGAAGGAATGGATGGATTGGGTTGGATAAGATCAGAACCCAACAGACGGCATTTCTTTCGGAATGCATATGATCCTGATGCTCTGATCCGCACGCGATCAGGCATCCCCATCGGGATTGGTCCCGGGATCCGTATCAGGTGATGAAGGATGTGGATTCTCCTGACCAGATGTTCCGGCTGGCGGCAGTCGTCCGGCTTCCCGCAGGGCTTTGTCGATCAACATTTCGATCTGCCCGTTTACGCTGCGGAATTCGTCGGCCGCCCAGCGTTCCAGCGCATCGTAGGCCTTTGACCCGATCCGCAGGGCGAATGTTTTCTTTTTGCTTTCCAATCTTTCAGGTGTTCATCAGTAGATGGATCCGGTATTCACGACCGGAGAGGCGGCACGTTCGCTGCAGAGCACGACCATCAGGTTGCTGACCATGGTGGCTTTCTTCTCGTCGTCTAAATTGACGATCCCTTTTTCAGAAAGTTTCTGCAGGGCCATTTCCACCATGCTCACGGCGCCTTCCACGATCCGGGTTCGAGCGGCCACGATGGCAGTGGCCTGCTGACGCTGGAGCATGGCACCGGCGATCTCGGAAGCATAGGCCAGGTGGCTGATCCGGGCTTCCAGGATGCGTATTCCGCCCGGCTGGAGCCGTTCATTGAGTTCGGCTTCCAGGAGTTCGATCACTTTGTCGCCGCCATCCCGCAGGGTGATATGCGCTTCTTCATGTTCGATGTTGTCGTAGGGGTAACTGGTAGCAAGATGACGAACCGCCGCTTCACTCTGATTCTTCAGATACTCTTCGACGCCGGTGACATCGAAGGTTGCCTTGTAGGTGTCGTGGATCCTCCATACGATCACCGCGGCGATATCTATCGGATTGCCCAGCTTATCGTTTACCTTGAGCTTGTTGCTTTCCATGCTTTGTGCCCGCAGGGACACCTTTGCCCTGGCAAAGAGCGGGTTGATGAAGAACAGGCCGTTATCCCTGGCCGTACCAATATATTTTCCGAAGAAGGTCAGGACCACTGCATTGTTGGGCGCAATGATCATCAGCCCCTTCAACAGGATCAGTGCAGCGGCCAGCAGCAGGATGCTGCCGAAGACCATCCAGCCATTGTCTTCGGCTTCCACCGCCAGCCAGCATCCCAGCGCCAGGGTTACAAAAGAGAGGGCCAGGGCCGTGAATCCGGACATGGGCTTGATGATCTTTTCCATAATGATATCATTTTAATATCATAAAGATATGAAGTCTTCCGGATATTCAACTTTTCCCAGATTTTTTCTAGGGCTTGGGCGGAGTCCTCTTCTTCATGCAACGTTCAATTCCTTTTGCTTGTCACCCTGTTGACGAACGACATGCATTCCCAACAGGATTTGGTGCGTGACTGTCTGCACGGGGATCCCCGGGCGCAGCGGGCGCTGTATGACACCTACGCGGAGGTCATGCTGGGGGTTTGTTGTCGGTATATCCGTTCCCAGGCTGATGCGGAAGACGTGCTGCAGGAGGCTTTTGTGCGGGTATTCACGCGGTTGGGGCAGTACCGGGGTTCGGGGGAGTTGGGTGGCTGGATCCGGCGGATCGTTGTCCATAGCGCGCTGAATTTTTTGAAACGTCCCTCCCGTGTTCATGAGCCGTTGTCCTTTGCGGAAGAGGGGCCGGAGCCGGTATCCGATCTCGATCCTGTTCCCGACCTGGAGGCCAAGGAACTGGCGGCACTGATACGGTCGTTGCCGGCGGGCTTTCGCACGGTCTTCAATTTGTATGCGATCGAGGGGTATTCGCATGCGGAGATCGCTGAGCTGATGAATATCCGGGAGACGACCTCCCGTTCCCAATACCTGCGGGCGCGTGCCGCCCTGGCGGAGATGATCCGCCGACATCACGCGGCCACCTCCCAAAAACAGAGCCCATGACGCAACAACACTTCGAACGACAGGTATCCGACCGGATGGAAGGATACCGGGTGGTCCCCTCCCCGGAGGTTTGGACGCGTGTGGAAGCAGCAATACGCAGGCGGCGCCGTCGGAGATTCCTGTGGTGGTGGTTACCCGGCATACTGATCGGCGTGGGACTAATCCGCTTCGCGGCATTCCGGGATCCGGCAACCCCGCAGGCGGAGCAATACACGATCGTGGTGCGGGAAGCAGCAAAGGACAGACAGGCAGATCTAAGCCAGAACATCCGATCCGGAAGTTCATCTCCGCAATCGGTGACCAGATCCGGAAGAGCAACCGGCACCATGAAGGCAGGGTATGGCAAAGAGCTGCCAGGAGGGCGTGCATGGGCAGCCAGGCAGCCAAACCTAACGGAAAAGGCTACCCGAAGTTTCGATGCTACGGTAATGCTTGGATCGAAGCATGCTCATGTCACGACACCTCCAGTGGGCGACGACCCGGGTACTGATCAGACAGTCCATCCGGAACAGAGGTCGCCGGACGCTGCGCGGGCATCATCCGGGGAACGCACAGATCCTCCGGTTACTGCCAACCGTCTGCCCATAACAGCCCGAACGGATACGGCTTCCCTTGCCCGATCTGTTTCGAAGGATGAACGTGAACGTACCACGGATATAACATCATCTTCGGATACTACATCCGGTCCACGCATGTTGACCGAGCAAGTGTCAGCGGGATCCATTAAAAACAAAGCAGATTCGTCGCGCTGGATCCGATCGATCAGCCTGGGCGGCGGATTGTCGTCGATCGGCGGAAACCTTTCCGGAACATCCGGGATCGGGTTCTCCTATGGAATGGACATGCAGTGGTATCGACCGATCGGTCAAACGCGCTTCGGGTTCTCTGCCGGACTTGGAATTCAGGGGTTCACGACCAAGGCAGGTGGGACGAAATCGAATGACCTGTTCGCCATGTCTGCCAATCTGACCACCGGCACGTTCGATCCTCAGTCACTTGCCACCGGCATGCGATGGCTGCATCGGATCGAGGTGCCGCTCCGGATCCACCTGAATCCAGGACGTTCAAAAAAGTTGATACCCTCTATCTCGGCAGGGGTCATTCCGGGTTATGTCCTGCACGGTCCGGACATCTACACGCCGGCCGGCCCGGATCCGGTCCGCAGGTGGCAATGGGCGCTGTCCCTGGAAGCCACAGCGCCCCTTTCAAACCGCTCCGGATCGCGCACCCGGCAGTTCCTGCGTCTGCAGGTCGGACTGACAGATTTGTGGAATGCCCCTTCTGCCGATGGTTCCAGGACTACCTTACTGCAATGGGGCATCCGAAAAACACTCCGCTGAGGGGTTAAAATTCTTTTAACTAAAAAAATAGTTGTTAAACTAATTTTTTAGTTTATGTTTGTTCGAGAAACGGACGGACATGCAACCCCACAAGACATTGACCAAGGCGGAGGAACAGATCATGCAGGCGATCTGGTCGCTCGAACAGGCCTTTCTGCGAGACATCATGGACATTTTACCGGAGCCCAAACCGCATCAGAACACGGTGGCCACCATCCTCAAGATCCTGGTCGACAAGGATTTCGTGGGGATCAAGGTGTTCGGGCGGATGCACCAGTATCATCCATTGATCTCGAAGGATGCCTATTCTCAATCCACCATGAACCAGCTGGTGAAGGGATACTTCGAAGGTTCCTTCAGCAATGCGGTATCATTCATGGTGAAGGAGAACAACCTGAGCATTGACGACCTGGAAGTATTGCTTGCCGCACTCAAAAAGAAAGGGTCATGATCGCTGCCGCTTACTATCTGTTGCAGGTCGTGCTCTGTTCGGGCATCCTGTATGG
>CANHUK010000221.1 GCA_947463755.1 Chitinophagaceae bacterium | reverse complement strand
TGTCCCTGAAGGACGTGATGATCATTACGGTACCTGGTCTGCACAGGGACTGGGAGATAAGCTCAAACACCTCATGCCGCCCAACTATCCTGCCAATGGCGGATGGGGCAAGACCCGCCATCTGATGCCCTTCCAGCAGACGGTGCAGGACCTCAATCAGTTCGTGATGCTGGTGGCCGGCGAGAAGGATCACAACTGCATCACCGACCGGTTGAATTCCACGGTCGTGCTGCCTGCCTGCCTCGACGAATGGTGGATGGGCGATCAACGCATCAACAAGCCTACGGTCGGATCCTCCGTGGCTATGGACAAGTCGCGCACGCTGTTCGCCAAATATGAAGACGTGGCGATCGCGATCCGCATCCTATGGTCGAATGCGGAGCCCGACAGCGTGGCTCGATTGTATAATGATGGCTATGTGCATCGCAGTCACCGTGAGGATGTGAACCTCGATGCTCCCGAAGCGCTCCGGCTTACCCTCAAGCACCCGTCCGACGGCAAACTGCGCATATCGATGTGGTGGAAAGCTGTTGAAGGGATCCGGACAGATGCCGCATTCGCAGCGTTCAGAAGATCGATATTGAACGCACCCGTGACGATAGATCAGCGTGGAGATATCCTCGATATCCGCGTGCAAACGGACGGAAAACAACTGGGATTGAAGGCCGATCTGAAGTCACGCACGCGGCTGGCTTATTACGGAGGTCCTGTCATCCCAAAGGATTTTTTGTTGAATGTGAATGGCGTGGAACTGGGGCGCTCGATCATGGATAAGCATCGAAAACCACGGGAGACCTGGGTGGATTCGGTGGATCGGCATGCGCGGGAGGTCTTCATGCCGGCGGATAAATATAAGTGGGACTGGGGCCAGGCGACGATGCTCAATGCACTCGTACATCGCTATCAGTCGACAGATCCGGGTAGCCGTGGCCGTTATCTTGAGTACATCCGCAGGGGCATGGAGCATACGGCGCATGTGGCCAATGGTAAGCATCCCAATGCGGTGGCATCTGCCCACGGGATCGCTTTCCTGGCGCGGGTTACAGGCGATCCGGAATGGAAGCGCAGGGCGTTCGCCATACATCGCGATTATTTGGCCATTCCCCGGGAGCCCGGCGGTGGCGTGTCTCATCGCGCGGAGACGGTCGAGCTGTGGGATGATACGGTGTACATGCTGGCCATGTATTTACTTGAAATGTATCGGCTGACGGGTGATGAATCTTATGTGGCCGACTGGCTGCAACAGTTCCGGGCGCATGACCGGACCTTGCGGGATGAGAAGACCGGACTCTGGGTGCATGGCTGGGATGCTGACAGCGTATTCTTCAACGACGGCTGTAGCGTGCTCAACTGGCCCGATGCGCAGACGCGTCGCAATGATCAGATTTGGGCCCGCGGCAACGGCTGGGTGGGTATGGCCCTGGCGGATGCACTCGAAGCGCTGCCGGCCACTTCCAAACTGCGTAAGCCGATCGCGGAAGCATTGTTGAACTATGTGAAAGCCATTACACCATACCAACATCCTCAAAGTGGTCACTGGTACCAACTGCTCGTCAAACCCGATCTTCCGCGTAACTTCGAAGAGAGCTCTGCCACCGCAATGTTCGGCTATACTATCGTGAAGGGATTAAAGCTGGGGGTACTGGATCCGAAAATATATCGACCCATGGCAGACCGCGCGTATTACGGTTTGCGCGCGCTCAGTATGCGAACGGACAAGGGCGGTGCCTGGTTAATACCCACCAGGGTTTCTGGTGGTACCTGTGTGGGTGATCAGGATTACTATCTCAACAGAAGGATCATGGAAGGCACCGCCTTTGGCTACGGCGCTTATATCATGTTTGGTCAAGCCTGGGAAGAGCTGGCCGGCATCCGGTGAATATGTAAATGAATATCATGAAAAATATTTTCGGCTATACGTGGACGTTAGTGATCTCATCGCTGATCGTTTCCTGGTCATCCATCCATGAAATCCGTGCGCAGTCGAACGCTGTCAGGGGATTGCCATCCCCGCTGCCCAACATTGTATATATCCTCGCGGATGATATGGGTTACGGAGATGTGTCTGCCTACAATCCCGAGGGTAGGATCCGTACGCCGAACATCGACAAGCTGGCGTCGGCCGGGATGCGGTTCACGGATGCGCATTCACCCTCCAGTGTGTGTACCCCAACACGGTACGCCATCATGACGGGCAGGTATCCCTGGCGCAGTCGGCTCCCGGTGGGTGTGTTGCGCGGCTACAGCCGGCCACTGATCGAGGAAGACCAGTCTACTGTGGCCTCGATGCTCCGTAGTCGCGGGTATCGGACAGGAGTGGTGGGCAAATGGCATCTTGGTTTGGGATGGACCCCGAAGCCTGAGCATGCCGGTCGTTTAGCGGATCCCATGTATGGCATCAAAGATGAAATGGATCCGGCGCACATCGATTTGGACAAGCCGATGACGGCCGGTCCCAACAGTGTGGGATTCGATTACTCTTTCGTGTTGCCGGCATCTTTGGACATGCCACCGTATGCATATGTCGAGAACCATCGGCTGGTCGAACCGCTGACATCCTCCACCCCGCTCAGCAAGCCGGACACAGGCTATGCGGGTGCCTTTTGGCGTGAGGGACTCAAGTCCCCCTCTTTTGATTTTCATGATGTGCTGCCGCGTTTCGTGCGCCAGGCCAGTGATTTCATCCGCCAACAACAGTCGGGGAAGCCATTCTTCCTGTATGTGCCTATGCCGGCCCCTCATACGCCCTGGATGCCCATCGCACCCTGGAAAGGGCGCTCGGCCGTGGGAGAGTATGGGGATTTCACCGAACAGGTCGACGCTTCCGTGGGGGCCATTCTGCACACATTGGACAGCATGGGATTCTCGAAGAACACGATCGTCATCTTCACCAGCGATAACGGACCATACTGGCGAAGCGACTATATCGCCAAATTCAACCATCGTTCCGCCGGTCCCTGGCGCGGGATGAAGGGCGACGCTTATGAAGGGGGCCATCGCATTCCCTTCATCGTCAGCTGGCCCGGGAAGGTGAAACCCGGTTCGGTGAGTCATGCCACCACCACCTTGGCCAACCTGATGGCGACTGCCGCTGAAATCACGGGTGTAAAATTTAAATACATGGATCATCCGGTGGATAGTCATAGCATCCTGCCCGTATTGACCGGACAATCTGAGCAGGTGCCCTTCCAAACATGCGTGGTACACAGTTCCTCCGTAGGATTTTTTGCGGTAAGAAAAGGAGATTGGAAATTGATTGAGGGACTGGGTTCGGGTGGATTCACCACCCCAAAACAGATCAAACCTAATCCTGGTGGTCCGGACGGACAGCTCTTCAATCTCAAAGAAGATCCGGCCGAGGAGAAAGATCTGTTCTTGACCCATCCGGAGAAAGTAAAAGAATTGCGGCAGGAATTGAAGAAGATCAAGAATGCGGAACACAGAAGGGATGAGTCATTCAATCAAATAAAAGGAAGAGACTGAAAGGAATTGCAGCCGGCCAGCTATTTGGCAAAGTCCCTGAAATTTCGTATATTCAGTTATGCGCCAATCGCTTAGGTTTTTTAGGTTGATGTCGATCTCGGGCCTCATCTTGCTCACGGTAGCCGTTCGTGCACAGGAGACTCCCGTGCGGTGGGTGGACCCGCTTGATGCCGGATTTCCTCTCATAGATGGCCGGGGTTGGCAGGACAGTATGGCCAACCCTTACGACCGCTTGCCGGGATATGCGGAGAAGCAGGTCCGTGGGGCTGTCTGGTTTCATAGTCGCAGTGCGGCCGGTCTGTACATCAGTTTCCGGACAGATGCTGCCCGCATTCAGGTACGTTACGGGGTGAAAGGGGAAAAGGCCATGCCTCACATGCCGGCCACGGGTGTGAGTGGACTGGATCTCTATGCCCGGGGGGCTGACGGACAATGGCATTGGGCAAGGGCAGCGTATCGATTTGGAGATACCATCGAATACTCCTGGGGTGGACTCGCTACGGCCGGGAAGGAAACCGAGTACCGGCTCTATCTCCCGCTGTACAATGCCGTGAACTGGATGCGATTCGGATTGACCGGCACATCTGCGCTTAAATTCCTGCCGGTGGGAGCCGAACGTCCGATCGTCGCTTACGGCACCTCCATCATGCAGGGCGGATGTGCCTCCAGACCCGGACTGGCCTGGACATCCATCCTCGGTCGGATGCAGTCCAACAGGATCATCAACCTGGGCTTTTCCGGTAACGGACAACTAGAGCAACCGCTGATCGAAGCCATGGCAAAGATCGATGCCCGTCTGTACATCCTCGATTGTATGCCCAACCTGGTGGATCGTTCAAAATTCCCGGCGGAAGAGGTGGAGCGCAGAACCCGGGAGGCCGTCAGGATACTTCAGTCGGCCAGGCCGGGCGCCGCGATCCTGTTGGCAGAACACTGCTGTGGTTTGTCTGGGATCAATGTGGACGCGGGACTGGTTGAGCGTTATGATGACTGCAGTCGCGTCGT
>CANHUK010000220.1 GCA_947463755.1 Chitinophagaceae bacterium | reverse complement strand
TTTCAAGAAGGGCAGTGCGCCCTCGGCGGAACATTTCGCTGACCTCATCGATTCGACCCTGAACATCGTCGATGACGGGATCGACCGCAGTGGTGAGAACGGCTTCAGGATCTCCCCGGTCGGATATTCCAACAAGCTGATGTCCTTCTATCCCAGCCTGCAACATCGTGAACCCGATTGGTATATAAGCATCAACGAACAGGAGATCCCCGGGTTGTCGATCTCCGACGCGGCACATGCCCCGCGGCTGGTACTGAAGGAGGGAGGTTCGACCGGAATCGGGGTTGCCAATCCGCGGCACGCCCTCGAGGTGGATGGTACCATAGGCATGAAACGACGGGTGGGCACCCTTTACGAGGGGACCGTCCCGGGAGATGGTAAGTGGCATGACATCATCAGCCGGCTCGATGCGCCAAGCGCCTTCGAGGTCATCGCCAGGATAGACGGCCGAACGGGCAGTGGCAAGTACGCCCTGGCGCATGCCATTGCCGTCAACGCCCACGGCGGAAGGCTATCCTTCGGAAAGATCCGCAAGACAGGCGCCTTTTACGGAAGCTTCTTCAACCGTCTGCGTTTTCGCTGGCACGGGGAACTCTTCCAGTATGCCCTGCAGGTGCGCACGGCTACGCACTACGGGATCGATGAACGCACCGGCGAACCTTTTCAGATCAGATTCCAGGTCACCGGACTGCTGGCCTGAACCATCAAAACGCAACAGTGTCCAACAGCATCTCCAAGAAGGAATACGATAATCCCGGACTGCGTTTCAAAGAACGCTTCGAGGAAGGCATTCGCCTGGTCCAGCGGTATTCCGGGAAGATATGGACCGATTACAACTACCACGATCCGGGGGTCACCATCCTGGAATACCTCGTATATGCCCTCATGGACCTTTCGTATCGGACGAACTTGCCTGTTAAGGACCTGTTCTTCCTGGGGGTTGATGGACATGACCCTGTTCGACAGAATCTGCTCATTCCGCCTGAAGATAGCTTTCCGACGGAACCCTGCACGATGGACGACTATCGCCGCATGATCATCGACAGGGTGCGCAGAGTGAAAAATGCATGGGTAAATCCCGTCCGCGACGACCAGGGCGGTTATCAGGGACTGCTCGAGATCCAGGTGCAAAGTCGTGACGAACTCTCAGAGGCAGAAATAGATCAGTTACGCACGGAGATCTCGGACCTGTTCCATGCCCACCGCAACCTGGGCTGCGACCTGGGCCGCCTCATCATGCTGAAGGCCGTTCCGCTCACTATTTCCGGCACCGTGCACCTGGAAGTGGACGCCATTGGAGAATTCGTGCTCTCCAGGATCTATGCGGAACTGGAAGCCTATATCAATCCGGAGGTCCGTTTCCGAAATCCTTACGATCTGCTTGAGGAGGGCATGCCGGCTGACGAGGTGTTCTCAGGTCCACGTGCCCGCCACGGGCGGATCCTGAAGGAGGACCTCCGCCCGAAGTCAGACTCTGTCCACGTCTCCCGGATGCGAGACCTGATGGCCCGCATACCCGGTGTCAAGGCTGTGGTGGATTTCAAGGTCTACCGGGATGGTTTGCCGATTCACGAGGATCAGATCAATTTTTCCGCGGAATCTTATCCTGTCATCGAATTCAATGCGTACGACGACCGGAGAAGCCCGGGCGTGCGCATCCTGAAAAATAATGTGGAGATCGAGGTGGATCCCGTCACCACCCGTCAGTTGCTTGATTTCGACCTTGCCTCCAGGCGAAGCCAGTACCTGGGGAGTATCCAGTATCGCGACACCTTGCCGAGGGGGCGCTTTACGGTCGAGGAACTTGGCCGCCATTATGCGATCCACAACGAGTTCCCGGCCATCTATGGACTGGGCCGATACAGCCAGGTGCAGCAAAGCGATGCCGACGAGCGCAAGGGACAGTCGCGTCAGCTTCGGGCCTATCTGACCTTTTTTGAGCAGATCATGGCCAACCACCTCGCCCAGCTCACCAATATCCGACATCTCCTGTCCATCAACAGCGATCACCCGGATACCTATTTCTCAAGCCTTCCGGAAGACATTCCGGGCTGGGAGGAACTGCTTGTCCGCGATCGGGAGGGGCATGCCGACACCCTGCAGCGCATGATCAACGAGGCAGGCGAAAACCTCCAGCGGAGGAATCGCGTGCTGGATCACCTCATGGCGCGTTTCAGTGAACACATCCAGACGGAGGCGCTCAGAAAGAATGCGCTCCACGATCCGGGCGTTGACAGAATGCAGGTGGAGCGCGACATCATTGAGGGCAAGATCCGATTCCTCCGGCATGTTACTGAGTTGTCCACCGCTCGGAACAAAGCATTTGACTACCGGTCGGCCGATGGGTGGGACAGCCAGAACATATCCACCCTGGAGCGGAAACTCTGCCTGCTGCTCGACATCCGGGATCACAGGCGGCGATCGCTCTCGCGCCCGCTGCTTTCCTGGGCGGGCATGGAACCCGTCACCGGCGATACGGACACGATGTGGTACATGGATGAGCTGATGGTGGATGCAGATCAGCGCCTTCCTGTCATGCGCATGGCTCCGGATCAATATGAGGACGGGTTGGTGCGGTTCCCCAGGTTGGGCATCGGGTTCATCCGGAGGTTGTTTGCCAACATCCGCAACCAGCGCTTCCTCCGACAGCTGGTTTCCGGTCGCGAAGGGCATCGCCGGCATCATGTGATCATGCGCATCCCGGATCCGGCGTCGGAAGTCCTGGTCTTCGAGCACGCTGAGTCGGAAGTATGTGCGTCGGTGCTTCAGCGATTCAGGCAGGCCGTCATTCAGGTCGACCTCGAGAGTGAGGGATTTCATATGCTGGAGCATATCCTGCTCCGGCCCCTTGAACCGGCGCTTTTTACCTTCAACATCCTGGACGAGCAGGGAGAGATCTACCTGTCTGGTTATTTTCCGGGATCCATGGAGTCGCAGCGACTTCAATCAGAGGAGATTCCCCTGCTGGGGATGGTTTCGGAACGATTCAGCATCCAGTCGGATGAGGAGGGACAGGAATTCAGCGTGATATTATATGACGGCGACAGCCAGCCTGTCGCACGACTGCATAAAACCTTCAAGTCGCGGACGGCCGCCCAGCGGGCGCTACTTGCTGCCAGCCGATACATGTCCAGGATCCAGGCTCGTGAGGTTGCCCTGGCCCAGGTGCTCGAGATCACGGCAAAGGACGATGCAAGGGGTGTCGAATCGGAGTCTTTTCCCTTTTCCAATGCGCTCAGCTTCTTGTTGCCCGGGTGGCCGGCCAGGTTCCAGAATGAGGAATTCATCGGTCTGTTCAGGCGACTGCTACAGGAGAACATTCCTGCTCATTTCTCCGCGGACCTCTACCTGCTGGATCCTCTTCAGATGAGTGTTTTCGAGGATGTGTACAGCCGATGGCTGCATGTGCGCGCCCAGAGCAGGACCGATTTCCGGGAGCTTGACCTCCTGTCCAGGCAGTTGATCCAGACACTCGGACGATTCAAGACATCCCGACGCAGGATATGAGCGGAGTGCATATCATCCGGAAACAGATCTTTCAGTTCGATTTGGAAGAAGCTGCCCAGTACCGGCTGCTTTCTGCAAGGATTTCGGCACTCGGAGACCGGATCCTCCCTGAAGCACTGGATGAGGTACTTTCCGATATCGTGCCGGAAGGTGTGCACCTGGTCATCGACCGGCTGGAGATAGATGTGGGTACCTTCAGGCCCGAAGAACTCCGTGAGCAACTCATCCCCAGGATCATGGCTGCATTGCGCCAGGCTTTGCAGGCGATACGCGATGGGCATCCTTCGGGCGGGGTGGTGCGGGTCGAGGAAGGTCCTGCGCGGCAGGCCGGAATTTTCGAACATTTCATCCGGCATGGTCGCCTGCCCTGGTGGGCAGGCGCTAAAGGTCTGAGCATCCGGAAGATGGCAAGTGCATTGCTCTTCACGGAGCCTGCTGTCTTCGGCCGGATCTTCCGGCAGGTGCGTACGGATGCCCCCAGGCTCCGCAGATTGCTGAACCACATGGATACGGAGGAATTGTTGCGTGCATGGCAGCAGACCAGACGCGACATTCCATCGATCTCCCCCCGGCAGCTATCCGACATGGTATCCGGTGTCATACGTCACCTTCAGCCCGCCATCGGCCGGGAGGCAGCGATCGAAACCGTGCGGTTGCATCTGTTGCAGGACCTCCTGCGAAATGCCTCGCCCGGCGCGGGGACCATCCATCCCGATCCATCAGGCCGGCTTCCGGCCGGCATCACCTACATCGAGCGCATGCCAATCCCCCTCCGCGCGTTCTTTGATCACATATCGGCCGGCAAGGGTATAACATCCGGCCAGACATCAGCCGCTGTAGCGGAAGCCCGTCCCCGATCCCTTACCCGGTCCCTTCCCTCCCGTGGACGTCAACAGGGGCAGACGCGTCGTGGTCGCCCGGGTGCGACCGATGCACCTGACCCCGAACTGCTGGCTTTCAGCGGATTTTTGCAGGAAGGCCGACTCG
>CANHUK010000219.1 GCA_947463755.1 Chitinophagaceae bacterium | reverse complement strand
CATCGGTTGTATGTGGCGGCGACGACGGGCCGAAAGCTCATCACCTATCGCATTGATTCGTTGGATGGGAGTCTTCAAATGGAAAACGAAATGGAACTGGCCACAGGCGTCGACAATATTGAAGTTGATGCTGCCGGGGATCTCTGGATCGGTTGTCATCCGCAGTTGCTGAAGTTCGTGGCGCATGCGGCAGATCCCGCCAAGCGTTCGCCCTCGCAGGTGTTGCGTTTGCGTCCGCTGGCCTCAGGTGGATATAATGTGTCGGAAGTATATCTGAATGATGGTGTGTCCTATTCCGGGTCCACGGTGGCCGTGCCGGTGGGGGGCCGAATGTTCGTGGGCAGTGTGTTTGAGCAGGGTTTGCTGGTTTGTAAGCCAAACTGAGCTGAATAAGGTAAGATGATCTTTCGTTCAATTTGCAAAATGTTCCACTATTAGTTAACTTTGTATCTTAGATCCGATCCATGGAACCAATTCGAAGTTTGATTTTTTCAAGCGGTATTTCTTTGATTTTTATGATGATCAAACCGAAAAAGTAAAAGAAAAGATCGACTATGTTTTATTCCTGATCAGACATATCGAGCAGATTCCAACGAAATTTCTTAAACATATTGAAGGCACCAAGGGGTTATACGAGGTAAGGATTGAATATGCAGGTAACATTTACAGGATTTTTTGTTGTTTTGACGAGGGGAAAATCGTCATTCTGTTGAATGGGTATCAAAAGAAGACTCAGAAGGCGCTGAAGGGTGAAATTGAAAAAGCAGTCTTGATCATGGGTGAATATTTCACTCAAAAAGAAGAAAAGAGATGAAAGAGTTGAAACATAGCATAACAACCTTCGAAGAACATTTAGAGGAACGATACGGTCCAGAAGGTTCACCTCAAAGATTGGAATTTGAAATACGTGCAAAAAATTTCATGATCGGAGAGTTGATTCGTGAACAAAGAAAAAATGCGAATCTTACTCAGGAACAATTGGCAGAAAAAATTGGCGCGAAGAAGAGTTTTATATCCCGAATAGAAAATGGTAAAACAGACATTCAATTATCTACTCTGTTTAGATTGATTGAGATCGGTCTTGGTAAAAAAATTGAATTTTCCATTGGCTGATCTTCGTAAAAGTCAATCCTGTTTTCGGTATTCCGCCGGGCTGAGTCCTGTTTTCAGTTTGAACAGCCGACTGAAATACTGCGGATACTCAAACCCGAGCGAAAACGCCACTTCACTGACGGATCTTTCTGTCTGTTTTAATTGATCCTTCGCTTCTTCAATGATCATCCGGTGGATGTGGTCCTGTGCGCTGAGGCCAGTTTCCTTTTTAAGCAGATCGCTGAGATATCCCGGTGACAGATTCACTTGTTCCGCGAGTGATCTGACCGTGGGCAGGTCGTTATGCCGCTTAGATCCATTTTTTATGTGTTCGATCAGGATGGATTCCACGCGGTGGAGAACATCCCGATGCGACGGGCTGCGGGTGATGAACTGCCGTCCATAACAGCGCATCGTGTAGTTCAACAGCAATTCGAGGTGTGCGAGGATGATACGCCGGCTGAAATCGTCGATGCGTTCATGTAATTCGCTGCGCAGTTTCAGGACGATATCGTGTAGTGTTGACTTTTCTTTATCTGACAGGTGTAGGGCCTCTGCCGTATCGTATCCGAAAAAGGTATAGTCACGCATTGCGGCACCCATTGCTGAACCACGGATGATATCAGGATGAAAGCACACACCCCAGCCGAGCATGTCGTCCCGCATTTCAATATCGTTGTCGATCGTGATGACCTGACCGGGTGCGATACAGACGAGGTTCCCGTCCTGAAAATCCAGGGTCTTTCGTCCGTATCGCATGTGATTCCGGCAGTAGTTCTTGAACATGACCGTGTAGAAATCCGTCCGGATCCGCACCTCTCCGGGATATTGGTCGATCAGTTTGCAAAGGTCCAGTACCGCGATGAGCGGGTGGTTTGCCGCGCCGATGTTCAGGAATCGGCATAGATCGGAGATGGTTCTGAGGTGGATGATCGCGTTCATGCCTGATGATCACTGAAATTACGCTGTCCGGTCATTTTCTTCATGTTTCCCTTTCAATGCTGCAAACCGAACTGGGCACGGATGGCACCCATGAAGGCATCATCATCAAACTTGCGTCGGTTTTCGAGCAGGATGTCTGCATCAGGTCCGGCCGTATATCTCAGTTGTTTGGTGCCATCGGTCGATGCCTGGAAGATGACTTCGGCTACGATGCCCGCCGGCGATGCATTCTGGGCCATGGCAGGCAAAATACTGAAGAGCCCACCAACGACGGGTTGATATTCCGCCATGGTTTCGTCATTGCTGAAGTCGAAGGAACGTCCTGCAAAATCCGTGGCGATCATACCGGGTTCTATGATCTTGACCGTTCCGCCAAAGGCATCCACTTCATAACTCAGGGCTTCAGAGATGCCCTCCACTGCGAATTTCGTCCCATGATAAAGGGCACCCAGCGGGAAGGTCATTTTTCCGCCGATGGAGGAAATATTGATGATGATGCCTTTCTTGTGCTTGCGGAAATGGGGCAGTACGGCTTTCGTGACGTCAATGAGTCCGAGGACATTGGTATCGAATTGTTTGCGGATCCGCTCGCCGGAGAAGGATTCCAGCGGACCGTAAGCACCATAGCCGGCGTTGTTGACGAGTACGTCGATCCCGCCGAATTTCTGCATGGCGGCTTCCATGGCTGCTTTGATGCTGTCGGCATCCAGTACATCGAGGCGGGTCACCATTACATTTTCGAGGCCGATGAGTTCTTTTTCCATTTCCGGATTACGCATTGTGGCAACCACATTCCATCCTTTCGACTGAAAGAGTTTTGCGGTTTCCCGACCAATGCCGCTGCTGCTGCCTGTGATGAAGATCGTCTTGCTCATGGTAATTTTTATGGTTCGAAATTCCACTTTGTCCGCATCCTGCAGCCAAACAAATTGAGGGAATCAGGATACAAAACCTTGATTTGCCCGTGGCGATCCGTTGTATCGTTTTGAATAACTTCCTGCATTTCATGCATAAATGTTGCGCTGGTTTCAGATTTGGGTAAGAATTGATGCTTCCGAGACGACTTTTTGCTTAAACCATGCATATCATGCATAATTGATCCCCTTAAATTCGATTACATTGGCATCATGATACCAATCAAATGGCTTCGATCCAGTCAGCGCATCAGGCCCGTCGCAGTGCAGACGGATCGGTCGGGACTTCGTGATATGCCCTGGATCCTTTGTCTGATCCTATTGATGGGCTGCGGTAAAAAGGCCCAACCGGTCGATCCGGTAACTCCAACGCCGGCGGGTCCGCCGACCCTGGAAACCACTACGCTCCTGTCGGGCTACGAGATCATTTGGGGCATGGATTTCCTGCCCAATGGGGATCTATTGTTTGGGGAGAAGCGGGGGAGGCTTTTCAGATTCTCGAATGGCACGGCGACGGAGATCACCGGACTGCCCGCCATTCGGACTTCCGGACAGGGCGGATTGCTGGACATCCGGGTACATCCGAACTATGCTTCCAACGGATGGATCTATGCTTCATATGCCGCCACAGGCACCGGCAACAGCGGAGAGTTGCGCCTGATGCGGTTCAAAATTCAGGGGAGTGCGGCGCAGCAGATCGAGACGATCTTTTCGACCGGAAGCGGGAATACCTGGAATGGTCATTACGGGTCGCGCATCCTCTTCGATCGTGCGGGTCTGCTCTGGCTGAGTGTCGGCGAAGGCGGAACGGGCAGTTATGGTGGTCCTTCCGCTTCCAACCGGAATGCATCCGATGCGGGATCCCGTTGGGGCAAGATCCATCGCATGACCGATGCCGGCGGTATTCCTGCTGATAATCCGACCCTCCCCGGGCAATCTGCTCCCGGAACTGCTTATGCTTATGGTATCCGCAATCCACAGGGACTGGCTATCCATCCTGTCACCGGCGAGATCTGGGAGCATGAGCATGGCCCAAAGGGTGGCGATGAGATCAATATCATCAGCAAGGGTGGCCATTATGGCTGGCCGCAATATTCCATCGGTGTCAACTACGATGGCACCAGTATCTCTCAAAATCATACCGCCAGCGGGATCACTCCTCCGATCCATACCTGGACACCATCGATCGGGGTATGCGGTGCGGCCTTTATCACGGCTGATGCCTTCAAGGATTGGAAGGGAAGCCTGATGGTGGGTGGACTGGCTTCTCAGAAACTTTACAGATGTAAGCTTGACGGGGCGAGGGTTGTTTCGGCGGAAGTGGTACCGGGCGTGTCGGGGCGTGTCCGGCATGTGATCCAGGGACCTGATGGGTCGATCTATGTGTCGGTGGAGGGCCCGGGTCGGATCCTGAAGATCCGGCCGATGTAAGCGGATGATCGTTTGTTGCGTCTTTGCCTCGCAATTGTCTGTGGAAAATAATGTACGCACATAAAAACAGCGGCGCCGGAGATTCCCGGCGCCGCTGTGCTATTTCGTTTGGATGGTCTGACTGATGGTATCCCTCATCGGGTCGTGAAAGACCTGGTGGACCAACCGGAAGTTACGGT
>CANHUK010000218.1 GCA_947463755.1 Chitinophagaceae bacterium | reverse complement strand
TGATGGCCATCAACTTATATTCGTCTGCCTTCGGAGAATCCGGATAGTTATTGATGAGCGTCCCATAGGCCAGCGCTGCTGCCCTGAAGTGTCCAAGATCAAAATAGAGCTGGGCGGAAGCGAATTCCTTCTGCTCTAGCTTCAGATAGCATTTGGCAATGATCTCTTCTGCCTCTTCATTCCTGGAAGATCCCGGGTGTGTGTTGATGAACACCTGCATCATACCCATGGCCCGGAGTGTGTTTGACTGGTCCAGCGTCGGCTTGGGGGATTGTTTGTAATAACAAGAGCCCTGCATGTATTCTACCTCCTCGGCACGGGGACTATTTGCGAATACCTCAAGGAATCCCTTAAAAAGGTTTTCGGCATTGGCATAATCCCTGATGTAATAGTGGCAGTATGCGTACTTGTAATACAGATCTTCGAACTGGGGTGAACCCTTGTATATGGGAAAGAGCTCTTCGAACAAGGTCTGGGCCTGACGGAACTTTTTCTTTGCGTAATACTGTTCCGCCATCTTTAGTTTGTATTCATAATCCTTGCTCTTCAGCACCTTGCTGTACTTGGAGCAGGAAAAAGAAGCAAATGCGAACAGGATGATCGTCAGTAATCGAATCTTCATACAGCCTGCTAAGGTAAGATTTTTTTGCGACTCATCCATCAATCCTTCACATGGGTTTCGAGACCTGGTCGTTAAAAAGGTGCAAAAAAAAGAGACCCTCGTGTGAGGGTCTCTTTTCTAAAAGAATCATTCCTATCAATTCTTCTTGCGGAGGTTGGGGTGGGGAGCAGGAACCGTGCTGGGGCCGGAATCATCGGCACCGGCTGCACGAACGTCAACCATGTTGACATCTCCACCTACCTGACCATGACGGAAGATCAGGCGGTCAGCGCTGATGCCCTGCTTCAGGGTCAGATGATTGATCACGGCATTGACGCGATCCCAGCTGAGCTGCTGGCTGGACTTGGTGGGTTCTGCGTAGGAGGTAACCACTGCCTTACAGTTCGGTGCGTTGCGCAGCATGGCAGCAAGTACCATCAGTGCATTCTCGCCGTCCTTGGTGAGCGCAGCGCTGTTACCCTTGAAATTGATGCTGGGGAACTGAACGTTTGCGCAAGGAGCTACCGGGGGCTGGATGTTGCTGCAGCACTTGGGATCCGGGCACTTACCTACACCGTCAGCGTCTACAGGCTGGCACTCTGTCGGAGTGATCAGTTGCTTGTCTTTGCAGTCAGGTACACCGTCGCCGTCCGTATCACGGCTTACGCCATGAGAGTCAACCGGGCAACCGGCAGGGGTCTTCGGCTCGCGGTCGAACTGATCAGTTACACCATCACCATCAGCGTCATCCAGGACAGGCTTCGGCATCTTCATGCGCTTGGGCGAGTTGAGTTCGCTGTAAGCGAAATCCAGGGGGTTCAGCCAGTAGAGCGGCTCAACAGACTTATCTTTCTTGCCGAGGTTGAAGTTCAAACCTGCGGTGAGGTAGTGGTAAGAATCAAAGTTGCCGGTGAGGGCAGCGTCCCCAAAGGGATGCTCTTGCCAGCGCTGACCATCGAGCAGGTCATCCTGTACAAAGGTCATGCGGTCTTCGATGGCGAGGTTGACGCGGGGCGTCAGCTTGAAGGCAACACCTGCGCCAACAGTGGCGGAAGCGCGGGAGGTGTAGTCGCCAAAGATGCGGGACTTCTTCGTGCCATGACGCTCAGCGGGAGACTCATAGGTGTCATCCAGCAGGTCACGCAGTGCCTTGCGGATGTCCGCGCGGTCGGAGAATGCAGGATTGCTGGAGATGCCGTTGAAGTTGTACTTAGCCGTGCCATTCAGGGCATTGACGAAGGTCTTGTACCAGCTAAGTCCGCCACCTGCCAGGATATAGACGTTGGTCTTGTTCTTGGCTTTGTGGAAAAGGATGTTGTTCAGAGAGAACACCGTCTGCAGGCTCAGGTCGTTGACATTGGACTTGTAGTTGTAATACACGTTGTCCTGTGCGACAGAGCGGTTGCCGTAGTTATCAATAACGTTCGGAACATAACCATTGAGCCTCCAGGTGAGGTTCTTACGGTAGTTCTGGGAGTTCTGCCAGTTCAGGCCGGTACCTGTACCATGCATGAACTCGAGGCGAAGGGATGTCATATATCCCAGCGACTTGCGGATGTGACCACCGAAACCAATGTTGGGCACGGGGCTTACGTCGCCGTTGATGTGGAATTCACCCACTTTAACACCAAGTTCCCACTGGCTGCGGGGCTTGGCGGGATAGTTATACTGGTTGTTCAGGAACTCACTTTGCTGTGCAGCCCTGGAAGCAGGGATCACGGCGGAGTCCCTCCAGTTGTAACCGGCTCCTGAAGAGACCTGGGCTTGTGACCCAGAAGCCGCAGTCAGGGCAGCAAAGCTGAGCAGGATTGGAAACTTAATGCTGGACATAATAGATAGGATTGATTAAAAATGATTCTTTTAAGAGTTGAAGTATTATCGAAATATTTCAAGTTTGGGCAAAAATATCACACGTAAGCCAATTAACAAAGTTTTTGGCAAGTTTTTTCCACACCATTAAAGATAACGAAAATCATTGTAAATGAATGCCCCTGTAATTCTTCACGTACCCGTTTTTATCCTTAAGTTCGTGGCTCGCAAATGAGTTCATTTTCCGATATCATCCGTGAGGAGTTGAAGGTTTTTGACGGTGTATTTAGAGAATCCGTCAAAAGCCATGTGCCGCTGTTGGACAGGATCATGCGTTATGTCGTGAGAACCAAGGGAAAGCAGATGCGCCCGATGTTCGTCATACTTAGCGCGCGGCTTTTCGGCCATGCGGGTGACTCGACCTACCGGGCAGCCTCCCTGGTCGAGCTGTTGCATACGGCCACCCTGGTACATGATGATGTCGTTGATGAGTCACCCGAACGGCGTGGATTCTTTTCGGTCTACGCGCTTTGGAAGTCAAAGGTCTCCGTCCTGGTCGGCGACTATCTGCTGGCCAAAGGCCTCCTGCTCTCCCTCGATCACGACGATTTTCGCATCCTGCAGCTGATGTCCCGCGCTGTCAAACAGATGAGCGAGGGCGAATTGTTACAGCTGGAAAAGTCGAGGGTGCTTGACCTCGACGAGGAAACCTACTTCACCATCATTCGGAATAAGACAGCCTCTCTGCTGGCGGCCGCCTGCGCGGCCGGTGCATACTCCACCTCAGGGGATCTGGCAGAAGCAGAGCGGATGCGGGAGTTCGGAGAATGGCTGGGTATCGCCTTCCAGATCAAGGACGATCTGTTCGATTATGGCACCGAAGATGTGGGAAAGCCCACCGGGAATGATATCCGGGAGAAGAAACTCACGCTTCCGCTTATATATACCCTGGCGCGTTGTGATAAGGAGACAAGGCGAAAGATCATCCGGATCGTGAAGAGCGATCGTAAGACAAGGGCTCAGATTGACGAAGTGATCGCGATCGTGGTCCGCACGGGAGGCATTGGATACGCCGAACAGCAGATGGTCGAGTACCGCGACCAGGCCCTCCGGCGGCTCCACGAATTTCCTCAATCGGACATACGCAGTGCGCTGGAGGACCTGGTCAGGTACACAACTGACCGAAAAAACTAATGACGGGTCACTTCCCGGGTGCCAGCATCGACATGCTGCGCTCAATGAACGCCGTCAGATCGGCCCCTTTCAGCAATCCCTGAGACAAGAGCGCCAGATCCGCCAGGTTGCGCACCTGACTGTCGCGCACAGCCTCGTCTTCCATTGATAAAATTTGTTTGCACACGGGATGGTTACCATTCACCGTCAGTGTCACCTCATCGGGCATATTGGCATAAAAGGCCCCCATGGGACCGCTCACCGCACCCATATCCTTCATGCGACGCATGAACTCGGGACGCGTCGCCATCACCGGTGCGGATTCCGGACTCAGGCCCTTGACCTCCACGGTCAGTTGCAGGCCTCCGGGGGTTACGGAGAACAGGGTCTTCAGTTTCTCGGATTCCTCCTCGGACAATACGGAATCCTTCAGGTCTGACGGATCGATGAGATTGTCGGTGATGTCCGAGTCCACCCGGGTAAACCTGACATCGTCCCACCTGCTCTCCATCTGATTGATGAAGGAGGCGTCCACCAGGGTCTCCATCTTCACAACCTTGTAGCCTCTGGATGTTGCTGCTTTTATATATCCATCCTGCTGAACGGGGTCGGTCGTATATAATATGACCAGTTTGCCTTCCTTATTCTTCTGGAGCGACTCTGCAGCGGTACGATACTCTGCCAGGGTATAGAAAGTATCTTGGGTGGAAGCGTCCTGCATGATGTGGAACTTTTCGGCCTTCTCCCGGAACTTATCGTCGGTCATCATTCCGTACTTCACGAACAGGCCCAGGCTCTCCCATGTCTCCTGGAAGGCAGGACGATCGCTATGGAAGATCTCGTCGAGCTTATCCGCCACCTTCTTGGTGATGTGTGCGTTGATCTTCCGGACGTTCGGATCTCCCTGCAGATAACTCCGGCTGACGTTCAGCGGAATGTCCGGGGAGTCGATGACCCCCTGCAACAGCATCAGGA
>CANHUK010000217.1 GCA_947463755.1 Chitinophagaceae bacterium | reverse complement strand
CGTGCTTCAGCAGATTGTTCTTGCGATCTGCTGTACCCTGCTCGATTGCAGCGATCTCTTCTCGGATGGACAGCATCGCATCACAGAAACGATCCAGTTCAGCCTTGTCTTCGCTTTCCGTGGGCTCGATCATGATCGTGCCAGCTACCGGGAAACTCATCGTCGGGGCGTGGAATCCATAATCCATCAGGCGTTTGGCGACATCCTCCGCCTCCATGTCTGCAGATTTTTTGAATGGACGGAGATCGACAATGAATTCATGTGCACAAGTCCCCTGATTACCCAAATAAAGTACATCAAAGGCAGCCTGAAGCCTTGCACGCATATAGTTAGCATTCAGGATGGCATATTCCGTAGCCGCTTTTACCCCGCTGGCACCCAGCATGCGAATATATCCGTAACTGATCAGCAGGATGCTCGCGCTTCCGTAGGGTGCGCCGCTGACTGCCGATTGGCGTGAACCGACAGGCGATTCATCGTTTTTCAGCGTTACGTGACCAGGGAGGAAAGGCGCAAGATGGGCCTTGACACAAATAGGACCCATGCCCGGACCACCACCACCGTGAGGAATGGCGAAGGTTTTATGCAGGTTCAGGTGGCAAACATCCGCACCGATGAGGCCCGGAGCGGTCAGTCCTACCTGCGCATTCATGTTCGCTCCGTCCATGTACACCTGTCCTCCGTGCGCGTGGATCACATCGGTGATATCCTTCACCGTCTCCTCATATACACCATAGGTACTGGGATAGGTGATCATGATGCCTGCGAGTTCGTTGCTGTGTTGTACAGCCTTGAGTTTGAGGTCATCCACATCAATGTACCCATTGTCCAGGGCCTTGACCACCACTACTTTCATGCCGGCCATGACTGCCGAGGCAGGATTGGTGCCGTGCGCAGAGATGGGGATCAGCATCACGTTCCGGTGATGGTCACCGCGGGAAGCATGATAGTCGCGTATCGTCAGCAACCCTGCATACTCACCCTGGGCTCCACTGTTAGGCTGCAGGCTGCAGGCATCAAAGGCCGTAATGGCGCAGAGGTATTCTGAAAGCCGGTCGATGATGTACTTGTAGCCCTTCGTTTGTTCTGCAGGGGCGAAGGGATGGATGCGATTCCAATGCTCTGAACTGAGCGGCATCATCTCACTCGCCGCATTCAGTTTCATGGTGCAGCTTCCGAGCGAGATCATCGATGTGTTGAGGGACAGATCCTTGTTCTCAAGGTATTTGATGTACCTCATCATCTGACTCTCACTGCGGTGTGTATTGAATACCGGGTGGGTCAGGTAGGCCGACTGACGGGTCAGCGGGGCCGGGATATTGGGGAGGATCGCCACATCCCTCATGGTAAAGCTGACCGGATCCGTATCGTTGGAGAAACAGTTGATCAGGTCGAAGAGATCGCGCGGGGTCGTCGTTTCATCGATGGAAAATCCGACCATGCCGTCGTCTGTAAAGCGCAGGTTGATCTCCTGTTCCTGCGCCTTGAACCTGATGGTCTCGATTTGATCTGTCTGCACCATGACCGTATCGAAATAGTATGCTGAGACGAGCCGGAAGCCCATATCCTTCAGGGTTTCCGCCGCCGTGTGCGCCAGGGTGCTGATGCGGAGCGCTATATCCTTCAATCCCTGCGGTCCATGGAAGACGGCATACATCGCAGCCATGTTGGCCAGCAGCGCCTGGGCAGTGCAAATATTAGAGGTGGCCTTTTCGCGCTTGATATGCTGTTCGCGGGTCTGAAGGGCCATCCGAAGGGCACGTTTGCCACGGGCATCGATGCTGACCCCGATGATGCGACCGGGCATCTGTCTTTTGAAATCGTCACGTGCAGCGAAGAAGGCGGCATGCGGGCCTCCGTACCCCATCGGGATACCGAGGCGCTGGGCCGATCCACAAGCCACATCCGCGCCGAGTTCTCCGGGAGACGTGAGCAGGGTCAATGCGAGCAAGTCGGTGGCCATCACAACATATGCACCTACTGCGTGAACCCTGTCAATGAACGCGCGATGGTCGATCACCGCTCCCTTATCGTTCGGGTACTGAACGAAGGCACCAAAATAGGTTTCATCCAGGGATGCATCCGCAAGGTCGCCGATCACGATCTCGATGCCCACCGGCACGGCCCGGGTCAGCAGTACATCCAGCGTCTGCGGAAAAACTTCCCGATCTACGAAGAATCTCGGTCTTTCAATATTTTCCTGTCTGTTGAGGATGTTGAAGAACATGGTCATGGCCTCTGCCGTGGCCGTGGCTTCGTCGAGCAGGGAGGCGTTGGCCACCGGCAATCCAGTCAGATCGGATACCATGGTCTGATAATTCAGCAGGCTCTCGAGCCGGCCCTGCGCGATCTCTGCCTGATAGGGCGTGTACTGGGTGTACCATCCCGGGTTCTCAAAGATGTTCCGAAGGATGACACTGGGGGTGATGGTATCGTAATACCCCTGTCCAATATAATTTTTGTAAAGCCGGTTGTACTTGCCCACCTCGCTGATATGCGACAGATATTCTGCCTCACTCATGGGTGCGGGGATTTCCAGCGCCCCCTGCATGCGGATATTTGCCGGGACCGTTTTGTCGACCAGGCTTTCCAGACTGGGTTCGCCTATCACGGAAAGCATGTCCTCGGTATCTTTTTCAGAGGGACCGATGTGCCGGGTCCTGAATTCATGCTGCTGCTGCTCGAATCGTTCCATGGCCGGTGTTATGTACGGTTTAAGGAAATAGTTGGAGGTTGCAAAGGTACATTTATGCCTTGGAAATCACTATACCTGTGTATTATGGATAGAGATAGTGCGGTAAATGGTGAAACAAAATGGCAATTGGGTGAGACCAGCGAATGAAAGGACCTCCGGAAGCCTCCGGATGACAGCCGGGGGCGGATAACGATGTTAGCATGGTTCGCTGAAAACCATGACAAACACCTTACGATAGGCTATTGGTAGAGACGCGATTCATCGCGTCTAACCGCGACGCTGCCGGCAGGTGGTCCGGGATCCATGCACCCTGGCCGTTGTTGGTGGGATGACATGCCGGATCTTCCGGAAAATTACAGGGGCCAGACGCGATGAATCGCGTCTCTACCATCCTGGCTTTCATGATGGCCATGGCCTGTACGCGGGTGGTATATCGAACGAAGGACATTCCGATATGACGGGGGTTGCGTAAATTGCGACATGCACAGCCAAGTCCTTGATCAATGGGAAAAGAAGTCAGCGGATCATGCCAAGGACTATCGTCGGTTCCTGGATCGGGCGGACAAGAAAAAGATATTGCCGAAATTACAGGAACTGCATGAGGAAGCCTTCCGCCATGCCGACTGCCTGGCCTGTGCCAACTGCTGCAAGCAGTATTCGCCCCGTTTCAAGACCCCGGACATCAAGCGCATCAGCAAGGTGTTGAGGATGAAGGAAGGTACGTTCATCGAAACCTATCTGAGACTGGATGAAGAAGGGGATTACGTCGTGAAATCGACACCCTGTCCGTTCCTTGGGGCAGACAACTTTTGTTCCATCTATGATGACCGACCCTCAGATTGTCGGCGTTTTCCCTACACGGATGAGGATGTGCTACTGAAGCGGCCCCGTATCACTTTGAAGAATGCGACCTTCTGCCCAGCTGTTCATCTGGTCCTGGAGAAACTGATATCTTCCTGATCCCTTCTTTTCCGACGTCCGGCGAAGGAGCCTTCAGTAGTCCATCTTTCTCAATGTGGGAGCCTTCCACCAGGTGGTGACGGCTACCAGGATGGTCATCCCGCCACCAAAAACCACCGCCGGCACTACGCCCATCAATCGGGCCGTGAAGCCACTTTCAAACGCGCCCAACTCGTTGGAGGACATAATGAAGATGCTGTTCAGGGAGGCGACGCGCCCCCGCATTTCATCGGGTGTTTTCATTTGCAGGATCGTCGATCTGACCAGGATGCTGATGCCGTCAAGGATACCGCCCAAATAGAGAGCCGCCATGGACAACCAGAAGTTCCTGGATAAACCGAAGATGATGGTGCAGATCCCAAAGCCCGCGACACTTAGCAACATCTGCCGCCCTTGTTTCGTCTTCATAGGCCGTATCGACACCCAAAACAGGAGGGTGATCGCCCCTAGTGCCGGTGCTGACCGGAGCATCCCCAGGCCTTCCGGACCGCGTTTGAGGATCTCTTCGGAAAAATAAGGCAACAAGGCGGTCGCCCCGCCGAAAAAGACAGCAAACAGGTCGAGGCTCAGGGCACCCAGCACTTCCCGTGTTTTCCATACGAACCGAAAACCCTCCCTGATGCTTTCCAGCACAGATTCCGTCCGTTGCATGACCACCGCCGGCTTTGGGCCGATGAAGAAGGTGGCGAGCAGGGATACGATCATCGATGCGATCATCAGCGAAAAGGTGACCGACATTTCGAGCTTGGCGTACAGCAACCCCGCCAGGGCAGGTCCCGACACCGCCGACACCTGCCAAGAGCCGCTGTGCCATGTGATGGCCGAGGGAAGCTTTTCCCTGGGGACCAGCTGGCTCACCAGGGCGAAAGAGGTCGGGCCGCTGAAGGCCCGGGCGATCCCCGTG
>CANHUK010000216.1 GCA_947463755.1 Chitinophagaceae bacterium | reverse complement strand
TACCACCACTGCATCGAACTTTAACCGGCTGCGGGGATCGGCGTCTCCGGCTCATCCTCCTGACCCATGGCCGCCTTTTTCATCCTGCGGGCCGTATCGTGCCCAAGATAAGTGTCGATGCGATGCTCCGCCAGATAGATGACCGGTGTGAGGATAATGGCCATGCTGAACTTGTAGATATAATTCATCATGCAGATGGCGAGTACCTTTTGCCAACTCCAATCGTTGCCGATCTTGAAGGCGATGAAAAGCACGATGAAACTGTCCACGAACTGAGACACCAGCGTGGAACCGGTGGCCCGAAGCCATACATACTTATCCCCTGTTCTGCGCTTGATCTTGTGGAAGACGAACACATCCACGACCTGGCTGACCAGGAAGGCGGCGAGACTGCCGAAGATGATCCACATCCCCTGCCCGAATATGGCGGAGAATGCGTTCTGCATGTTCGGTACACCCTGTTCTGTCTTGGATACCACCCACCATTCCGGCGGTGTGGTCCCCATCGCAAAATAAAACATCACGAAGGCGTAACCGATGAGGGCCACGGCAGTATAGGAGATCCTGCGAACTGCCCGGGGGCCATAGTATTCGTTGACGATGTCAGTCACGACAAACTCCAGTGGCCACAGCAGAACGCCGCAGGTCAGGGCGAAGGACAGGCCCGTCTCCCCAAAAAGTGTAAAGTTGACAGGATCAAATCCCAGTAAGGCTTCAAGCGAAAAGATCTTCCCGCCGATGCACTCCGCAATGAGGGCATTGGCGACAAAGAATGCAGAAATGACGGTGAAAAGCCTGGCCGGCTTGTTGTCCAGCAATTGTTTGACCATGTGTCGTTGATTATTCAGCCAACATACGGAGATTTTCGTGAAGCCCGCCTCCGTCCTGGAAAAAAGACCATAGAAATTTCTGCGGCATGCAACAGTAACCGCAAACCCTTGTCTAATACTCGTGAGCAGTCCACGGCACAGCCATATGAACGCAGAAGCACTGGAACGACAGTTTCAGGAAGCCTATGATCTGTACGCCAGACGCCTGTTCAATACAGCATATCGCATTGTGGGAAGGTCTGAAGATGCCGAGGATGTCCTGCAAGAGTCGTTCCTCGAGGCGTTCCGCCATTTGCCCCAGTTTGAAGGAAGGGCCTCCATCGGCAGCTGGCTGCACCGGATCGTCGTAAACCGGGCAGTAAACCTGCTGAGATCCAGAAAACTCATCCTGATGGATACCCCTGTTGATATCGCGGATGATGCGGATACTGAAGCGGATGCCATGGATCTTGAATTGCAGGTCGAACAGATCAGGCGGGCGGCCATGTCGTTGCCTGTCGGATACCGCACCGTGCTCACGCTGCATCTTTTCGAAGGATACGACCATGAAGAGATCGCGTCCATACTGGGTATCGCACCGGTGAGTGTACGCAGCCAGTATCACCGCGCAAGAAATAACTTGTTAAGGATCATCCGTCAACAAATATGATATGAAAGACCCGCTCAAGATATTCATTGAACAACACCGGGATGACTTTGACACTGAAATCCCCCCTGCGAGCCTTTTTGACCGAACGGCGTCCGGCCTGAGAAATGCGAACGCGAACCATCCACGTTTGCGCATTCCCGTCCGGACCGGCATGGCCGCCGCTGCCTGCATCCTGGCATTTGTTTCGTACCTGGCCATCCGCAACACTGCAACTACCACCGATCCGGAGATGGCATCGGTACCGGCCCGGGGAGAAATTCAGATCCAGGCAGATCCCCTCCTGCAAGGCATCGATTCCGGATCGGCGCGCGAAATGCAACTCATGGCGCGGGAAGCCAACCAGCGAGAGTCGGGGCTTGTCCTGCTTCGCAAGGATGACCCGGAACTGTATCAACGTTTCCTGAGCGACCTCGCGGAACTCGACAGCGTGTACAACTCCCTGAGGGAGATGCTCACCCGGACTCCCAATCACCAGCAACTGATCGAGGCCATGGAGATCAATCTGCAGATGAGGCTTCAACTGCTGGAGAGACAAAACATGGTGATCCAGGATATCAAAAGAAATAAAAAACCAAGATCATGAGACGACTGAACGTTGCCATGTTATTCATGGCCCTCTGCCTGAACCTATCTGCCGCTGAACCAAACCTGAAAGAGCGAAGCTGGTCGAAGACCTACAAACTCTCCTCCGTGTGGCAGACGATCGCGGTAGAAAACCGCCACGGGACCCTGCGCATTGAAACATGGGACCGTAAAGAAGCAAAGATCGATGTGATCATCCGTGCATCGGCCGACAAGGAATCGGACATCGAATCGCTGCTCTCGGTGGTGGACATCAAATCGGAGGAGACAGACCGGAAGATCAGTGCCGAGACACGCATCACAGACCGGATCAAATTCTACGGAAAAGGTAACAAACCCAAACACTCCGTGACCATCGACATGACCGTCACCCTGCCCGCTACCCAGCCGCTGACGGCGATCAATTCCTTTGGGCCGCTGCAACTCGGAGACCACGAAGGCCCGGTGGAACTGACCAGTAAGTTCGGCTCCATGAAGGCAGGAAAACTCTCACTGGTCACGAAGATCCTCGTCGAATTCGGAGAGTTGGACCTGTCATTCGTGAAGGGCGGTGATATCGAAGTGAAATTCTCGAAGGGTGAAATACGCCAGGCGGCGGGGGATATCGATCTTAAACTTTCTTTCTCCAAGGATGTGACGGTCGGCATGACCCCGGAACTGAAATCCTTTGACGTGAAAGCTTCTTACTCGGATGTATATCTGGAAATGCCGGCCGGATTTGATGCCGACTTCGACATCACGACTAAATTCGGAGACTTCAGAAACCGGACCAGGGCGGAGATCCGCGAACAGTCAGATGCCAATGGTGAGAAAAGCAGCATACCCTCTTCCATTCGTACGCATCGATTCACAGGCAAGTCCGGAAACGGAGGGATTCCGGTAAAGGCACGCACCGATTTCGGGGATATCATCCTCAAGGACAGAGTAGGCGGGGTGTCATCCTGACCGATCAATATACATGCATATAAATATAAAGGCGGATGTCGATGACATCCGCCTTTATATTTATATCACCAAATGAACGACTTAACGGTATACCCGAACATAATCCACTTCAAACGTGGCGCTGGTGAACGCAGGATCCACCGGTCCGCCGAAACCGCCGCCCATGGCGAGGTTCAGCAGCATGAAGAAATCCTTGTTGTAAGGGATCGTCGTATTGTTCTGCACCTCGTGGAACAACTTGTCGTCAACGTAGAACTTCAATGAGGTGGCAGACCAGTCAAAGCGATAAATATGAAATTCGGTAGTGGCATTCTGGATCACAGTCGTAGCCATCACCGGATTGCCGCCGCTCCTGCCAGGGTAATGCAGGGCCGCCGTGATGCGATTGAGGTCGGAACCGCGATGCTCCATGATGTCAGCTTCTCCGCAGGCGGGCCACCCCACCGTGCCGATATCGTTGCCCATCATCCAGATGGCGGGCCAGGTGCCAACACCTGCGGGCACTTTGGCACGCACTTCCACCCGACCATACTTGAATTCATATTTTCCTTTGGTCAGCATGCGTGCAGAAGTGTATGCACTGCCCTGGAACGACTCCTTGATGGCTCGGATCTTGAGGGTGCCATTGGAGATCACGGCATTCTCCGCACGATTCGTGTAGTACTGTAGTTCGGCGTTACCCCAGCCATTGCTACCGGTACCGATGTCGTAAACCCATTTGGCGGGATCCGGCAATCCATCCTTATCGAATTCATCGGACCAGGCCAATACAAGGTTCTTCGGCCCAACGGTCACGTTGATATCCTTTGTACCCGTCACCGATTTCCCGGCACTATTGCGGGCGGTAGCGCGCACGGTGTAGTTCAGGGTACCAACCGTTGCATATTGATGAGATACCACACCGGTCGGGATGTCCTTTACTACCCCATCGCCAAATTCAATGGAATAGGTACTGGCGTTGCTCGCCGTGACAGTGAAGTCGACCTTTCCGCTACCATCCGTACTTACCACGGCATTGATCACCAGGTTAGATGGAGCGGCAGCTGCCGGGGCTTCAGTCCCCGGCTTGCTGCAGCCACTCGCGACCTTCACGGAGATCAGCGTCAACAGCACGATCATCATGTTCTTCATATCGCTCATCATTTCACTTTGAATTTCTGATACCAGGAATTTCCATCTGAACCAATGGTACGCAGATGCATGTTCGTGGCTGTGATGGAGAGGATCTCATAGGTCTTGCTGCCCAGCCCGATGCAAACGATGCCCTTATCAGGTACCATGAACTGGATACGGGTGGAATTGGCAGGTGTACTTGCAGATACTGCATCCATGAAGCTAAGCTTTTTCACGCCCGCGGTGGCAATGGGGTACTGGCCCTCCGGTCCCGCAAGTCCATAATATCCAACGGCGGCACCCAGCACAAAGGTCATGCCCTTGTTGTCGACATTCATCGACACCTGGTTCGTGGCATCCCGGGAGAAAGTGATCTCATCGTCATAGAAGCCGTCTGCTGCACGGGAATTCGGAGAGGCCGAATACCAGATGGGCACGAAAGCATCT